>DALZRX010000042.1:0-15738 GCA_032015805.1 Achromobacter sp. | reverse complement strand
GCCGTGCCTGCCGTGGCCGCCACCGATGCGCCGGCCTTGGCCGCGCCCGACGCCATGGACGCAAGCGCCGAACCCAGCAGCGCCGCACTGACCACGGCACTCAGCGCCCAGACCAGGAACCCATGCGCGGTGTCGCGAAAGTAGACTTCATCCGAATGCACGTCGACCCATTTGGTCCGCAGGCGTCCTGCTACGTAGCCGCCGATGCCGTACGAGATGATCTGGGTGAGCAGCATCCAGACGATGATGCCGATACCAATGGTCGGGGCAGAGACGCCCTCGTCGCCCCACGGCGATACCGACAGAAAGCCCAAACCGGTGCCGCCGGCAAGCAGCGCGAGCGACAACGCGGCGGCGATGACCGCACCCGCGAACACCGCCGCCCACGACACTGCCGAAATGGCGGACTCACGTGGAGGCACGCCGTCGGCGTAAGGTTGGCTCAATGAAGACGTAGTTTGCATGATCGATCCTTGTCCAAAGTCTTACGCAACCGCGCGAACGCGGATGCAGAAGCGGAAATGAAGAACCCGCCTTCAGTGCCAGAACAGTGCCAGCAGGATGATGATGGGAATGGGCACGCCAATCAGCCACAGCAAGATGGAGCGCATGGAAACCTCCTTGTTTCGATGAATGGATCTGGTTCGAGCGACGCCAGCCGAGTTCAGGCCAGGTCGATGGTGCCCGGGGCGCGGGGATCCGGCGCGGGCGGCGTAGGATCGACCACGTCGGGATTGTCCGTGGGACGGCCCGGGTCCGGACGCGGATCGTTCGCAGGGGGAATACCCGGGAGCGCGGGATCGTCGGACGGAATAACGTCCGGCTGACCGGGTTCTCGATGCGGGGTCTGGGACATGATTGCCTCTCCTCAAGCGGCGCAACTTGCGCCTTGCCCGAGCATCAGCAAATGGCGTGCCTGAAGTCTTCTAGGCACCTGGCCGACTGGAAGAGCCGTGCAGCGTCAGTCTTTGCGCTTTCCGCCGCCGGCGATCGTCGTGCGGTCAGGCGCATCGCCAGCCAGGAACGCCACGACAGCAGCCTTGCCTGCGGCGGAAGCCTCATCCAGGCTCGCGTAACGCCTTTCCGAATAATTGGTGCTGCGCACATTGCCGGATTCGGGATCGAGCAGGGTGATGATCCAGGCGAACTCGCCAGGCGAAAGCTGGCGGACCTGCAGTGTGGCGCGCGTGCCGGGACGCAGTTCTTGCGGCATCTGGCGGCCTCTTCGGTGTTTCGATGACGCCATCGTAACGCAATGCCGCGGCCCCGGTGCAGCCATTCCAGGACCTTCGAAAATGCTGCGTGCGCACACGGTTTTCATGCTGCACACTGCGCGGCAAAAACGCCACAAAGCGCCGTCCCGGCAAGGAAAACCCTAGGGGGCAGTCCTGCAATACAGGCGCACAATCGACACAAACATCAAGACCGCTAAGCGGCGCCGAATCCCCTAAATCAGGCGAGGACGGAGACAACATGACTTACGTAGCAGTTTTCATGAGCTGTTTGATGGTTATGGGTATCGTCGCATTGGTGATTCAAACGATACGAAGCGCAGGGCCCGAGCCCTTGCTGAAGATATCGGCGGCGATTGTCAGTTCCACCTTTGCATCGCTGCTGCTGGTTCCGTTGGGGTTCGCAGTCGCCCTGACGATGCTCGTCGAGTAATCTCCCCCACCCAAGGCCTGGCCCGGACTATCCGTTCCGGGCCGGTCTGCCGCGGGTCGCCGCCCAGCACAACAATGAACCGGCGGTGACCATCGCCACGCCCTGCCAGAACGACAGGGTGAGTGGCGTCGACAGCCACAGCGCGGCAAAGAAGGTGGAGAATACCGGCGTGAAGTACGACGCGGTGGCCAGCAAGGTCAGATTGCCTCGCAGTATTCCCACGTTCCAGAATGCGTAGCCGCTTGCCATGGCGCCCGCGGCCACGCATAGTTCGATCGTGGCCGGCGTGGTGAACACCAAGGTGGGTTCCGCGCTGAACAGATACTTGATCCACAAGACCACCGCGGTCAGCAGGAAGAACAGCGCGACGCCGTTCTTGCCGTCGGCAAAGCGCTTGGTCACGTTGCAATACACGGCCCAGATGATGGCGCCGCTGAAGGCGAGTCCATAACTGAGAGGATTGCTCGACACATTGGCGGCAGTGCGTTCAAACGAAATTCCGCCACTTCCCCCCACGACCCAGACGATGCCGCAAACCGACAGCAAGATGCCCGGCGCCACCCACCAGCTTGCCCGCTGCCCATTGATGAGCATGGCGAACACCACCGTCAGGCATGGCCACAGGTAATTGACGATGCCCAGCTCAATGGCTTGCCCCCGATCGGCCGCGAATCCCAGCGACAGCGACAGGCATATCTCATAGGCGACGAACAACAGGCTGCCAACGATGAGATAGGATCGGGGAAACGTGCGCAGCTTGGGGAATCCCAGCAACAACACCAGAAAAATCGAACCCACCGTATAGATCAGCGCGGCGCCGCCGATCGGGCCGAAGTTCTCGCTGACGGCGCGAATCAGTCCGACGACCGTGCCCCACAGCAGGATCGCCAGCAAGCCCAAGGTAGTGGCCGCATTCCGGCTGGGAGTCAATTGCATTACCGTTTCCGATTGCGCGCCGTGCCGGCTCAACAGTCAGACCGGGCCGGCGCCAAGGCGGCAAGTTTAGCGAAAACCGAACGGAGAATAAGCTGCATGGCAATTTCGATACGCAGGATGAGCGACGTACTGGCAAGCACGGATTCGGGCCGGCTTTACCGCATCGAGGTGTTCCTGCAAGCGGAGGATCCGGGAGCCAGCGCCCCGCCGCGGGCCGAATCGCGCTACATACTCAGAACGTCCGAGGGCGACCATGTCATTGCGCTTGACGACAGGCGTTACCGCTTGAGATCGGGCGAGGTCCTGACCGCCCTTGCGCCCCCGCAACCCGACATCTGACGGGCGCACGGCAACGCGGCGGGCTCACTGATCCAGCGCAACCCGCCGCTTGCCAAGACCCTTGGCACGGTACAACGCCACATCCGCGCGCTCGAGCAATTGCAGCATGGTGGTGCCGGACTCGGGATACATGGCAATGCCGACGCTGGCCGACACCGCGACGCGGACGTTCGGATACGGCAGTGACAGACTTTCTACCAGCGCCTCCGCCACCGGCCGCGCGTTCTCCTGGGTGACGCCCAGCAGCAGCACCGCGAACTCGTCGCCGCCCAGCCTTGCCGCCACGTCCGACACCCGGATGGCGCTCGCCATGCGATCCGCGGCTTCCTTCAGGACCGTGTCGCCCGCGGCGTGGCCATGCATGTCATTGACGGCCTTGAAGCCATCCAGGTCGATCGCCAGGATCGCAAACGATTCGCCGCTGCGCTGTGCCACCGCCAATTCGCGCAGCACGAGCTCGCCGAACAGCACGCGATTGCACAGGCCGGTCAGCGGATCGTAGTGGGCCAGGTGCTGTGCGCGCGCCAGCATGCGCGACGCCTGCAGCATGGCGGCCCCGACTTCCTGGGCTTCCTTGATCCGGGTGGCCGGCAATTCCACGGTGCGGCCCTCGCCCAGCGCCAGCGCGGGCGCGACCAGTCCCTGCACTGCCGACGTTAGCCGGCTCGCAAGCCTGAGCGCGAGCCACAAGCCCAGACCAAAGGCGAACAACGTGCCCAGCCCGATCCACGCGATGGAGCGGTACAGATCCGTCGTCAGCAATTGCATGGGCGCACCGGCAGCGACGGTCCAGCCCGAAAGCGCCGAGCGGCTGAACGCGGTGTAGACCGGCGTGCCTTCTTTGGTGATCGTTTCCAGCGATCCCTCGCCTTCCTGCTGCACGGCCCGCGCAAGCGCCGGCACCGCCTTCTGGCCGATAAACTTCGAGGTGTCGCGGGTGCGGGCAACGATGGTGCCGGCGTCGTCCAGCACGGCGGCCACCCACCCCTCGGGCAAGGCGCGGCGGCCCAGCACGTTGCCGATGCGCTCGGGCGACAGGCCTACGTTCAGGCTGTAGACCACCTCTCCGCCACGCACGACAGGCACACCCAGCGCGATGGTGGGATCCTGGCTCAGGCCGCCATTGAACAGCCCCGTCAGCACGGGCATGCGCGACTGGAAAACACGAAGCAGCGCATCGGGCGCGCCGCTGGACGGCAGCGCCGTGCCGTAGGGCACCAGCGTATTGATGATCTGGCGCCCTTCCTTGTTGGTCAGGACATAGCTGTCGACGATCTGGAACCGCACCGATTCGCGCGCCCGCCGATGGAAACCGGCGAGGTCTCCGTCCACCAGGTCCGGACTGGTGGCGAGCATCTGCAAGCCAGCCTCGACGCCGGTGAGTTCCCGATCCAGGATCGCCGTGAGATTGCGCGCCAGGAAGATCGTGTCGCGGAAGATCCGTTCCTTCTGGATGACGTAGCTTTCGTACACCGCGACCGTCGCCACGACCAGCGCCGGGGTGATACAGGCAAAGACGAGGGCCAGCAGGCCCGTCCGCATGGAATAGCGGCGCGTCTGGCGCCCGCGTACGCCAGCGAGCGTATCGCCGTCAGCCATGGCGCGGCTCGCCAATCAAATCCCGCGTTGCGCGGACGTTCGACCGAAACAACATCCGTGGGCCCATGCGCCTCCCGATACGCCCCGCTCGGCACCCCGCGGGCTTGGGGGAACTCCAGAGATTATTGCAGAAGGCGCCCGTCGCCTTGGCAAGCCCGCAAGACCGCCTGGGGCTGTTCGTCTGGCGGCGGGGCGCCCTTGCCTGGCTATTTCTCTTCCAGGTCGGGCGTGCCTGTGAACTGGCTCTTGAGCAGCGTCAGCGCGCCTTTTTCGGCCAGCGCCTCATTGGGGAACACGTGCTTGGTGTCTTCAAGAATCGGAAAGCCGAAGACACGCACGCGGGTGTGGTATCCCTCGGGTGTTTCGGCAAATTCGATGTCGAAGTTGCGTTCTTCGATCCAGCCCGACCGATGCAGTTTCCATTCCATATGCAACGCGCTCCTGTGTGGCGAGGTTGACACGAAAGGCCGGCCGCGGATGGGCCGGCGCTGCTACACCATACACCTGGCCGGACGCCCGTGCGCGTCCGACGCGATTACTTGCCGTGCGGCTGGCGGTCCTGGGCGAGCGCTGTCTGCGTACGGACCGCGGCGCCGCCCTGCGCCGTTGGCGTGCCGGCCACGGGAGTGCCCGCCACGGGATTGCCCGCCACGGGATTGCCCGGCAGCGGGGCGCCGGGTGCGGGAACAACCGTCGGGTCGCTTGCGGCAGGCGAGAACAGATCCCAGCTCGCCATGAACAACGCCGCAATCAGCGGACCGATCACGAAGCCGTTCAGACCAAACAGCGCCATGCCGCCCAACGTGGAGATCAGCACCACGTAGTCCGGCATCTTGGTGTCCTTGCCCACGAGAATGGGCCGCAGGACATTGTCGACCATGCCAATGACCAGCACGCCGAACGCGATCAGCACGGCACCCTTGACCACGGCGCCGGTCAGCAGGAAGTACACCGCCACCGGCGCCCAGATCAGCCCCGCGCCGATCGCCGGAAGCAGCGATAGGAAGGCCATGATCACGCCCCACAGCAACGCACCCTGGATCGAGAGGATGGAAAAGATGATGCCGCCCAGCGCGCCCTGCGCCGCCGCCACCGCGACGTTGCCCTTGACGGTGGCGCGTACGACGGTCGTGAACTTGCGGAACAGGTGCTGCTTGTGCATGTCGCTCAGCGGCACCGCGCGCCGCAACCGCGCCGAAAGCAGGGGGCCGTCGCGCAGCAGGAAGAACAGCAGATACATCATGATGCCGAAGCTGACCACGAACTGGAACGTGTCCTGTCCGATGTTCAATGCCTGGGTGGCGAGGAACTGGCTGGCCTGCATCGCACCGGCGCTCAGTTTTTCCTGCAGGCTGGGAATGTCGGCCAAGTCAAAGCGCGCCAGCACCGCATGCACGGACGGCGGCAAGGCGTCCATGGCCTGCTGGAAGTACGCACCAAAGTTGATCTGGCCTGACTTGATGCTTTGATAGAGGTTCGCGCCTTCGCTCACGAGCGACCCGCTGATCGCGACCAGCGGAAGAATCACGAGCAGCAACACCAGCAGCAGCGTGATGAGCGCCGCCAGATTGCGCCGCCCGCCGATGCGCGCCACCAGACGGCGCTGCAAGGGAGCAAACAGGATGGCAAGAATGGTGCCCCAGAACACCGCCCCATAGAAAGGCCACAACAGCCAGCCGAACGCGATGGTGACCACCACGAGCAGGAGTACGAAGGTTCTGTAATGCACGCCTGAAGATTCGCTCATAGTCCGTCCAAGGCACGGCAATCGCCGCAAGAGCCGCATTGTACAAAGCGCGGCTGCCCGGCGCTTGCAGCCTGCAGCAGCGTTGCGCGGGCGGCCTCCAGCCCGTCGGACTGCGCGTTCAATGCTTGCAGCCGCAGGTTCAGTTCCTGTTGCAACGTGGGCTTGGCTACACGCGTTTGCCCGTCCTCGAACAGGATGTCCGGGGCGTTGGCCGCCACGAAGTCTGCTATGCCCAGCGCGTCGCGGGCGACCGCGTCCATCTTGGCCGCGGCCTCCATCAGCTCCGCGGCCGGCGCTGTCACTGCCTCGTCGTAGACACCCTCATAGACGGGCGCCAGATCGGCAGGCAGCGCGAACTCAGCGCGCGCCTTGTCCGCCTTGGCCCGTGCCGCCTGCACCTGCGCGGCGCTCGCGGCGAGCGTCTTGCGCGCGCCCTCCAGGCTGCCCTTGCGCTCGACGATCTCGCTCACCGAGCGGATCGTCTCCACGCCCAGCACTTCGCCCAGCGACGCCGCGGCCTTGGCCATCGCGTCCTGGAACTCCGTCATCACGTCGTAGGCGTCGTCATAGTCGCCGATCGCTTCCCTTTCAGACTTGGTCAGCAGGCCGATCGGCACGAGCGTCACGTTGTTCATGCGAGCCTGAAGCAACTGGATGAAGGCGGCGCGCTCCTGCGGCTCTTTGTTGACGCATGCCGTCAGCAACAGCATCGAGACCACCGCCATGCTCGTCACACACGCGCGAACCAAAACCATGCGCATCCTTTTGCACTCCGATTCTGCAGATTACGGCCGCCATGGCGGCTGGCCATTCGGGCAGATTATCCGGTAGCGCCGCTCCCGGGGCGCCGCAGGGCGGATTTTGTTGCCATCGAAGCGAGTTGACACAGGGCGCATTGCCCCGCCGTCAGCGTGGCGGCGCCGGCTTCCTCTAAAATCGGGGATTCGGCGGCTGGCTGCCGCCCGCAACATTTGCCTCGGCTGACCACATGACAGAAAACGCTTCCCCCCTTCCCTGGGGTTTCACGCTCCCGGACTGCCGCGGCGCGAACGCACTGCTCCATTTCATGAACGACCTGGCGCGTGTGGTCAATCAGTACCTGGGCCACGGCAAGCTATCGGAAGAAGCGCTGGCGGATGCCCAAAAGGCCGTCAACGCCCTGCTGGATCGCTATGTGGAGGTTCAGGCCGCGCCCGAGGCCTTTGACGACGAGCGGATCGAACTTGCCCTGGAAACCCTGCCGCAACCCGACGGGACGGCAAGCACCCAGGTGGCGCTGCGCATGTCGCCGCGCCTGGAAGGCCTGATTATCGAGGCTCAGCGCCAGGCCCGTCCGGCGACGCACTGAGGCGAATTCGCACGGCCGGAGCACATCCGGCCGATAAAGCTTGCAAAATCGCCCAATTGTCGATATTATCGTCGGTTGGATCTGCAAACTCACTCCGGTAAGTGCTAGTACTTGAAAGTCAGCACTGAAAGCTAGGACTGAAAGCCAGCACCAACGGCAAGAACCAACGGCAAGAACCGACGGCCAAAACCGACGGCCAGCCCCAAGAGCCAGCACTCAACAGCCGCTCAATGTGGCCGCCCTCGCGGGCTGGTGCAGCAAGATCCATCCCACCCGTAGCTCTGCCGACCTTGCGAAGTACAACGCAAAAAACGCAAACCCGGAGCACCATCGGGAATAACTCGCCTTCAACCGCCCGCCAGTCAGGATCGGCTTGAAGCAGACGCAACCCCTATAACAAGTTGCTTCTCAAGAAGCAGCGACGCATGCCGCGGCACAACTGCCGCGGGCGCCAGAGCCCACCCCACTCTGCGCGCACCCAGGGCTGCATCGGCGCCCGCAACCGCCCCGGCACGCATGCCGGTGTATGGCGCCCACGCCCCGCAGCCCGAAAGATGCCCTCCAGGACTGGACGCAGGCATCGCAACGCCTGACCCGGCGCGCAAAAACATGAGAATGCGCAAAAGGACGGCAGCAACAATGCGTTAGTGTCATGAAATGCCTGTCCAATATCACCCGGCGGACACGGCGCATCGCAAGCGGCCGGCATCTTTGCCACCCGAAGCGCGCACCATGGCAAGACGCAGCTTTTCCAATAACTAGAACCTAAAGAGAACACAACATGAACACTCGTTTCACCACCACGGACCTGATCCGACGCCCCGCGCACACCCAGCTCGACGACATGCCCATCCACATCGGCGACATCGTCTACCTGAAGCCGACCAACGGCCCCGAAATCCGCGCCACGGTCATTTTCAACGCGCCGATCAACGGCACCACCACCTACACCACCGAGGTCCTGCCGTGCGCAGCGGCCGCGCAGAAGGCGCCAGGCCAGCGCATCCGGTTCCGCCACGAGCACGTGCATCGCATCGAACCGGTGCGCCGCAACGCTCGCTGAGCTGACTCAATACCGCCGCGTTTACAGCGCGGCGGTTTGCTTTGTGCGTGATAAAGTCCCCGCAACTCCAGCCTGCCAGTCTCACCATGCAGAACAATCGTCTAGCGGTCCGCATCTGGGACCTTCCAACCCGGCTCTTTCACTGGGCCCTCGTCGTCTGCATCGTCGGCGCGTTCGTCAGCGTGAAGCTGGGCGGCTTGTACATGGATTGGCACGTGCGCTTCGGCTGTACGGCGCTGGGCCTCATCCTCTTTCGCGTGCTGTGGGGCTTTGTCGGCACGCGCTATGCCAGATTCACGCATTTCGTGCGCGGTCCGGGCGCCGTGGTCCGCTACCTGAAAGGCGCCGCCGCACCCGCCGGCCACAACCCGCTCGGCGCGCTGTCCGTCATGGCGCTGTTGCTGGTCGTTGGCTTCCAGGCGGTCAGCGGCCTGTTCACGACCGACGACATCATGACGCAAGGGCCTCTCTTCGGACACGTCTCCGAAACCACCGCCAGCGCCATGACGTCCTGGCACAAGCTCAATGAGTGGGTGATCATCGGCCTGGTCGTCTTGCACCTGCTTGCCGTGATCTGGTACAGCGTCGTGCGCCGCAAGCGGATGGTGCGCGCCATCATCACCGGCAACGTCGATGCCAAGGACCTGCCCTCCGGCACGCCGCCCGCCCAGGATGGTTTGGCCGTCTGGCTGCGCGCCCTGCTGCTGGGGGCTTGCGTGACCGGCCTGGTGTTGTGGGTACGGTCACTCGAAATCGTCTCCGACATGTCATTCTCCTGACCGCCTGCAAAGAAAAAGCCCCTTGACGGGGCTTCATCTTTTGCTGGGCAACGGGGCCGCGGACTGGCGGCCTCAAGCCTTATTTCTTCTTGCGGTACGAATCGTGGCAGGCCTTGCAGCTGGCGCCGACGTCGCCGAACGCCGCACGCAGCTTGTCCAGGTCGCCCGCGTCGGCAGCCGCGGACAGCTTCACGATGTTGTCCTGAAACGCCTGCTGCTTCTGCTTGAAGCCGGCGGCATCGCTCCAGATTTCCGGACGGGCGTCACCGCCTTCCGTACCCGGACCGAAACCCGCCCAGGGCAATGCCGACAGCGTCTTCAACACGTCGACGTTGGCCTTGATCTGCGCGGCGTCATAAGGCGCCTGGCCCTTGACCACCGGCGCCATGCGGCCGAAGTGCGAGCCGATCAGCGCGAGCGCCGACTGGCGGTACTTGACCGCATCTTCGGGCTTGGCGAACTGCGCCGAGGCGGACGTCGCCAGCAGCGGGCCCACCGTCATACAGGCCAACGCAGCGAGCGTGGACAACTTCTTCATTGCTATCTCCCGTAGGTACAACATGAAAGCCGCGCGCATGACGCGCGCGGCACGGCGACTATACCGCCCGGGCCAGCTCGGCAGCCAGGCCGATGTAGGAACGCGGGGTCATCGCCAGCAGGCGGGCCTTCGGCTCTTCAGGCAGCGCCAGGCCCTGGATGAATTCTCGCAGAGCCTCTTCGGTAATGCCCTTGCCGCGCGTCAAGGCCTTGAGCTGCTCGTAGGGCTGCGGCAGGCCGTAGCGGCGCATCACGGTCTGCACCGGCTCCGCCAGCACTTCCCAGCAGGCGTCGATGTCGGCGTCGATGGCAGCGGTGTTGACTTCCAGCTTGCCCAGGCCGCGCATGCAGGCATCCCATGCCACCAGGCAATAACCCAGGCCCACGCCCAGGTTGCGCAGGACGGTGGAGTCGGTCAGGTCACGCTGCCAACGGGAGATGGGCAGCTTGTCGGCCAGATGGCGCAGCACGGCGTTGGCCAGTCCCAGATTGCCTTCGGAGTTTTCGAAGTCGATCGGGTTGACCTTGTGTGGCATGGTCGACGAACCGACCTCGCCTTCCTTCAGGCGTTGCTTGAAGTAACCCAGCGCCACGTAGCCCCAGATGTCGCGATCCAGGTCCAGGATGATGATGTTGGCGCGGGTGATCGCGTCAAACAGCGCAGACATCCAGTCGTGCGGTTCGATCTGGATGGTGTGGCGGTTCTGGGTCAGGCCCAGGCCGGACAGCACGCGCTTGCTGAATTCGGGCCAGTCGATTTCGGGATAAGCGGACAGGTGCGCGTTGTAGTTGCCCGTTGCGCCATTGAGCTTGGCCAGGGGCTCGACAGCCTCGACCGCGGCGATGGCGCGATTCAGGCGCGCAGCCACGTTGGCGAATTCCTTGCCCAGCGTGGTCGGGCTGGCGGGCTGGCCGTGCGTGCGGGACAGCAGCGGCTGGTCGGCGTTGGCGACAGCCAATTCGTTCAGCTTGGCGGCCACTTCGCGCAGGCGCGGCACGACGACCTGGTCGCGGGCGCGCGACAGCATCAGCGCGTGCGAGGTGTTGTTGATGTCTTCAGAGGTGCAGGCGAAGTGGATGAACTCGGCCGCGCGGGCCAGCTCGGCGTCATCGGCGACCTTTTCCTTGAGCCAGTACTCGACGGCCTTCACGTCATGGTTGGTGACGCGCTCGATGTCCTTGATGCGGCCGGCGTCCGCCTCGGAGAAGTTGGCGACCAACTGGGCCAGACGGGCGCGGGCGCCCTCGGAGAAGGCCGGCAGCTCGGGCAGGCCGGCGTCCGACAGGGCGATCAGCCAGGCCACCTCGACTTCGACGCGGTGCGCCATGAAGCCGGCTTCGGACAGCAGACCGCGCAGCGCGTCGCCCCGGGAAGCGTAGCGGCCATCCAGTGGCGAAAGGGCATTAAGTTGGCTCAGCTGATCGGCGATTTGCATGGTCTGGGAGAGAAAAAGCTACGGATGGGAAAACCCGACGATTTTATCATCCGGGGCCGACCCACATTGTGGCAAACTGACGAAGATTCCGGCCTGCGGACAATTCCGGCCGTCATGCGGCCTGCTATACTTCGGCCGCTTTCCGACTCCGCTTGTGACCTCATGAAACTGATCGGCTCGCTTACCAGTCCCTACGTGCGCAAAGTGCGTATCGTCATGGCCGAGAAAAAGCTGGATTACCGGCTTGAACTCGAAAACGTCTGGTCCGCCGACACGCAGATCCAAACGTACAACCCGTTGGGCAAAGTTCCCTGCCTGGTCATGGAAGACGGCGGCGCCCTGTTCGATTCGCGCGTCATCGTCGAATACCTGGACACCTTGTCCCCCGTCGCCCGGCTGATTCCCCAGCCCGGCCGCGACCGCGCGGCCGTCAAATGCTGGGAAGCCATCGCCGATGGCCTCCTGGACGCCTGCGTGACCATCGTCAAGGAAAACCAGCGCCCCGAGGCCCAGCGCAGCCCCGAATGGATCGAGCGCCAGTACGGCAAGATCCACGCCAGCCTGGACGCCATGAACAAGAGCCTGGGCGACAACGCCCATTGCATGGGCATCAACTACAGCCTCGCGGACATTGCCGTCGGCTGTGCCCTGGGCTACCTGGACCTGCGCTTTGCCGCCCTGGACTGGCGTACCGGCCAGCCCAACCTGGCCCGTCTGTACGACAAGCTGTCCCAGCGCCAGTCGTTCATCGATACGGTACCCAAGACGGCCTGACGGCCCAGGCCGCAAGGCCCTTCAAAAACGCCCGGCCAGCCCGGGCGAACTTTCCGGCCGCTATCCGCGGCCGGTTTCATTTACCCGGATCAAACTGACCAGGTCTGCCAGGCCTTGAACAGCATGTATGCCGCCAGTGCGAACAGCAACGTGGCGAAGACGCGCTTGAGCGTCTGCACGGGCAAGCGATGGGCCATGCGCGCGCCCAGCGGCGCCGTCAGCACGCTGGTGCACACCAGCGCCAGCAGGGCCGGCCAGTAGATGAATCCGAGCATTCCGGGATACGTGTCGGCTTCGTTCAGGCCCGAGACGATATAGCCCACGCTGTTGGCCAGGGCGATGGGAAAGCCCAGCGCCGCCGAGGTCGACACTGCATTGTGCAGGGCAACGTTGCACCAGACCATGAACGGGACCGACAGGAAGCCGCCGCCCGCCCCCACCAGGCCGGACAGAAAGCCGATGCCCGCGCCGGCCGCGCTGGTGCCAACAACGCCCGGCATCTGGCGCGTGGGCTTGGGCTTCTTGTTTCGCAGCATGCTCCAGCCGGAATACCCCACGAACAAGGCAAAGAACAGCGACAGCCACAGGGTGCTCAGCGCCGCGAACACCGCGCCGCCGGACAGCAGCCCGCCTACGATGATGCCCGGCGCCATTGCCGCCACGATGCGCCACTTGATGGTGCCCCGCTGCTGGTGGGCGCGGACGCTGGAGATGGAAGTAAACAGGATCGACGTCATGGAGGTGGCGATTGCCGCATGCACCACCAGATCCGCCGGCATGCCTTGCCAGGTGAACAGCATCGTCAAAAAGGGAACCAGCAACATCCCGCCGCCGATGCCCAGCAGGCCTGCGGCAAAACCCACCACGCCGCCCAGCACCAGCAGGCAGATCACCATCGTCACATCCACGTCCATCTCCTCTCTTTTATTGTCATGAACAAGGCCCCTCGGATATTGCACCGGGGGGCCTCGATTACAGGCGGTGGGACATCTTAAAGAATGATCCCGCCGCCCAGGCAAACCTCGCCATCGTAAAGCACGGCCGACTGGCCAGGCGTCACCGCCCATTGCGGCTCGGTGAATTCAAGGGAAAACGCCCCGTCCGCGGCATTGCCCAGGCGGCACGCCGCATCAGCCTGCCGGTAACGGGTCTTGGCGCCGTAGGAGCCGGTGGCCGGCGGATGGCCCGCAACCCAGCTCGCGTCCTGCGCGTTCAGGCTGCCGGACAGCAGCCAGGGGTGGTCATGCCCCTGCACCACATACAGCACATTGCGTTCCAGATCCTTACGGGCCACGTACCAGGCCTCGGCCGTGCCGTCTTCCCGCTGCCGGCCCTTGACGCCGCCCACGCCCAGCCCCTTGCGCTGGCCCAGCGTGTAGAACGACAGGCCTTCGTGGCGCCCGACCTTCTGCCCTTCGGGCGTCAGGATGGGACCGGGTTCGGTGGGCAGGTAACGGTTCAGGAACTCGCGGAACGGACGCTCGCCAATGAAGCAGATGCCTGTGGAATCCTTTTTGGCGGCGTTGTGCAGGCCGATCTCGTGCGCGATGCGCCGCACCTCCGTCTTGTGGATCTCGCCCAGCGGAAACAACGTGCGCGACAACTGCGCCTGATTCAGGCGATGAAGGAAATAGCTCTGGTCCTTGGAGCCGTCCAGCGCCTTGAGCAGTTGGAACTGCGTGCCGCCGCCCTCGGCGGGCACCTCGCGCACGCGGGCGTAATGGCCCGTGGCGATGTGTTCCGCGCCCAGCGCCATGGCATGGTCAAGGAAGGCCTTGAACTTGATCTCGGCGTTGCACAGGACGTCCGGGTTGGGCGTGCGGCCGGCGGAGTATTCGCGCAGGAATTCAGCAAAAACGCGGTCTTTGTATTCGGCGGCGAAGTTGACGAATTCGAACTCCACGCCGACCAGATCGGCGACGCTGGCGGCATCCAGGAGATCCTGGCGGGTGGAGCAATATTCGGAATCGTCGTCGTCTTCCCAGTTCTTCATGAACAGGCCGACGACCTCGCGGCCTTTCTTGGTGGATGTTTGACTCATGATGCGGCTATTTTAGATCGGACACGACGTCTTCCCGCGGCTGGGGCTCGGCGGCGCGCGACACCTCCATCAGCCAGGCCCGGAAGGCCTGCAGGGTGGGCAGATTGGCCTTTTGCTCGGGGTAGCACAGGTAATAGCCCATGCGCGCCCGAATCGGAAGCTGGATGGCGATGGCGAGCTTGCCGTCGCGCAACTCGTCCTCGATCAGGCAACGCGGGATCAGGGCCACGCCGAAGCCTGCCGCGGCAGCCTGGGACAGCAACGCGTACTGGTCGAAGCGGGCGCCTTCCAGGCTGCGCCGCGTGTCGCAGCCAGCCTGCTCGAACCAGTCGCGCCAGCCTTCCAGCGCCGAGGTATGGTGCAGCAGCGGGTAGGCCAGCAGGTCTTCGGGCGCCTGGCATCCGCCCGGGATCAGGCGCGGGCTGCAGACGGGCAGGATCTCGCGGCCCACGATATAGTCCGCGCCGCTGCCCGGCCACAGGCCCTCGCCGAAACGCACCGCCGCATCCAGTTCCGGCGTGGAAAAGTCATAGCCTTGGCGATGCGGCAAAAATTCCACATGGATGTCCGGACGCAGACGCATGAAGGCGGTCAAGCGCGGTATCAACCACCGCGCGCCGAAGGTCGGCATACAGGTGAGGTTCAGCGTGCCGCCACGCCCCTGGTGCGCGATCAGTTCGACGGTGGCCGCTTCGATCTGGCCCAGACCGGCCTGGATTTTGGCAAGGTAGCTGCGGCCCGCTTCCGTCAGAACCAGGCCTTGCCTGATCCGCAGGAATAGCTCGACGCCGACGAACTCCTCCAAATGTTTCACCTGTTTACTCACGGCGCCCTGCGTGACACACAATTCCTGCGCGGCGCGCGTGAAACTGCTGTGTCTCGCGGCAACCTCGAACGCCTGAAGATCCGTTAAAGAGGGACAGAAACGCCTCATCTGTAGCCCCCACGAAATGTGGGGCTCCCTTGCCCTGTGGGCGTGACGACGGCGATGGCCAAGGGCTAAATGTTACGTGCAAGTAACGCCACAGCAGGCCCGCCGGAAAAGAGGTATGAAAAAAAGTCATAGCTTACGGAGAATCTTTCGTTTGCGCAAACCTGGCGGGCAGGAAAGAATCGTTGCGTTTGCGACTGCCTTTGCGCAATCGCTTTCCATTCATTAGTAGGGGAATTCATGCAACGCCGTAACGTAGTATTGGGCCTCTGTGTCGCAGCCGCGACCCTGGCCACGCCGCTGACCTCGGGTATCGCGCACGCTGAAGACGCGTATCCCAGCAAGCCCATCCGCCTGATCGTGCCCTTCCCGCCCGGCGGCACCACCGACATCGTCGGCCGCCTGTTCGCCGACAAGCTCGGCAAGGAGCTGGGCCAGACCGTCGTCGTGGAAAACCGCGGCGGCGCCGGCGGCTCCATCGGTAGCGCATTCGTCGCCAGCAGCGCGCCGGACGGCTACACCCTGGGCATCGCCACCGTCAGC
>DALZRX010000041.1:14422-15785 GCA_032015805.1 Achromobacter sp. | reverse complement strand
CTGAGCGCCGGCACAGGCGCGGCGGCCGGTTTTGCATGGGAAGGCGGCAGCGCGGGGCGCGGGGCGCCGGCTATTGGAGACGCTTGCCGTCCGCCTGCGCATCCCGCAAGCCCCATCCCGGACAGGCACAGGGCACCGGCGTTCAACAACATCCGCCGGCGTCCGGCGTCCGGCTGGCCCTCGTTGGGGTGCCGCCTATCGTCCGTGGTCCGCCCGAAGGTCTGGTCCGCAATCTGGGAGCGGGTGGGTTCGCGCATCAGAATCGCTCGTACTCCAGCCGGTAGCGCCATTGCCCGGCAGCAAGGCCGGCCATCGGCAAGCGTCCGATCCGCAGCCGCCGCAAGGCCAGCAAGCGCAAGCCCGCCGCTTCGCACGCGGCTTCGATGAATCCGGGCATGGGCGACTTCAGCGCAAAGCGCAGGTGGTTTTCACTCTGCCAGCTCACCTTCATGGGCGTGGCGGCGCGTCCATCGTAGGCCATGCCGCGTTGCATGCGGGCCAGATCGGCCTCGCTCAACTGGCCTTCGACCTGAGCGACATATTCCTGCTCCACGTGGCGCCCCTCCTCCACCAGCTTACGTGCCACGGCGAATTCCTGCGTATAGACAACAAGGCCGCTTGCCGCACGCTCCAGGGGTGTCACGAGCTTGAGGCCGTTAAACATGCGCTTCAGATATCGCTGGCCGGAACGGTCGCCGGGCATCAGGTTCTCGGGCAGGATAAGGTCGCGCGCCGAGCCGGGCTGGTCATCGGCATACATGCCGGCCGGCTTGTGGACCAGGATCGTGACGGGGCGGCCTTCCTCGAGCCGCGCGCCGGGCGTCAAGCTGATCGTCTGCGAAGGCGCAACCCGCAAGCCAGGTTCCTCCTGGACCTTGCCGTCCACGGTCACCCAGCCGCCCTCGATGTAGCGCTCGGCATCCCCGCGCGAACACGTCTGCTCAGTCGCAAGACGCTTGGCAAGCCGTTCGGTATTGGTGGGGGCGCTGGCTTGTGCGGCGCGGCCGACAGGGCGCGGCGACGCGCTGCCTTTGGCAGAACGATCCGACCGGCCGCTTTTGGCGCCGGTTTCAGACGTTGCGGGGCGGCTTTTCATGCCGCGCTTGGCCGGTTGATCGGCCCGGTCGGCCCGGCCGCCTTTGACGGCACGGGCGCCTCCACCGTTGCCGGAGCGCTCGGGCCGGTCGGATCGGTCGGATCGGTCGGATCGGTCGGATCGTTCGGATCGTTCGGATCGTTCGGATCGCTCGGATCGCTCGGATCGCTCGGGCATCGCCGTTCGGGCGGCCCGTCCGGCGGCGCCCTTGGGGCCAACGTTGGGTTCGTTATGGCTTCGGTCCGGCCGTTCCCGCTGCGGCGGCCG
>DALZRX010000041.1:0-14412 GCA_032015805.1 Achromobacter sp. | reverse complement strand
GACCTGCGCGGTCCGACAGGTCGGCTTTGGGCGTGCGGCCGGTTCTCTCTGCCACGGCGCGTTTGGTGGGACGGGTGGCGAGACTCAGGGTGCCGGGCTTGGTGGGCCGCATGGTGCTGCTCATCGCCCCCCCTCCTCGCGCAGTGGTTTGAAGCGGTAAAGGAACAAGTCAGGGAACAAGTCAGGCGCGCCTGCGGGCAGCGCAAAAAGATGCATCGTCATCGGGTATTGCCGGGTATTGCGAAAAGCGGGCCACATGGCCCGCGCCTTGAGACGGATGTTACGCCCTTTTCTGCTGCGGCCCGTCCGGCTGCTCGCGCTGTGGCACGGTTTCGCCAGGTAGGACGACCCCGGGCGGCGGCACTTCGTCGATCCAAGCCTTCAGCAGCGTAGACGTCACGGCAAGGATCACCGGACCGATGAACAAGCCGACGATGCCGAACGCGAACATGCCACCCAGCACCCCGGACAGGATCAGCAGCATCGACAGGTTCACGCCCCGCTTGATAAGGAGCGGCCGCAGAAGATTGTCCAGCGTGCCTACGACGATGGCCCAGACCAGCAACACGGCGGCGGCCAGCTTCATGTCGTTCTGAAACAACCAGACCACGCCGCCCAGCATGGGCAGGAAGGGCCCAAGCTGGGCGAGACACAGCATCACCATGAGCGCAGTCAGAACGCCGGCCGCCGGGACACCCGCAATCAACAGTCCGATACCGCCCAGCGCCGACTGCACCACGGCGGTGACGACAATCCCCAACGCGACCGCGCGGATTGCCGACGCAGCCAGCCTTATTGCAGCCACGCCCCGCTGACCGGCAAGCCGATTGGAAAACCGCAGCGCAAAATCCGCTGCGACGTCGCCCTTGCTGTAAAGGATGCCGGCGATGATGACCGTAATCAGCATGTGCACGACGAACACGCCGACGATCGCCGCATGACCCAGCAGCCAGTGCGCGGCAGTGGTCAGATACGGCTCGATGCGCGCCAGCAAGCCGCCGGCTCCCGCGTCGGACAGCGTCTGCCATTCCTGGGCGATCCGCGGGCCGGCCAGCGGGATGCCGCTTATCCAGGCCGGCGGCGCAAGCAACGCATAATCGGGAAGGCTCTTGACCGCCGACATGATGGCGCCGCCGTGCAGCGCGAGCGTGGATATCGCCTGATACAGCGGCAGCACGATCACGAAGATCAGGATAAGGAGCATTGCCACCGTGGCCATCCAGCGCCGCCCCCCGCAATGTCGCTGGAGCGCCAGCAGCACGGGCCAGGTGGCGACCACGATCGTTGTCGCCCAGATGAGGCCGGGCAGAAACGGCCGAAGAATGTACAGGCTGCCGATCATCAAGGCCAGAAGCATTACGATGACAAGCATGACTCGGGCTATATCGACAGACTGGCGTGGTATCACCCGCTGCTCCCTGGTGGCGGTGGATGAGGACCGGCGGCGCCCGCCCTGCAAGTCAACGCTCAGTCGACTGTATCCGAAATCCGCGCGAACTTGAACGGGAACGTTATTTGCTCGGAATGCCCCTGCGGCCGGCCGGGGTTGCCGATCCGGTGCGCAGGCAAAACTGTGGAGGTGTGCCATGAGATACATGGCTTTCGCCAGCGTCTTGCTGGCTTTGGTGTTGAGCGGCTGCAGTTACATGGATTCCCACCGCTCCGACGGGTCGCACGCCACGCGCGCAACCCACTCAGATCCCGCCAATTATCATCGGTCCGACTTCGGCGAGCCCAACAACGAGCCCTTCCAGGGCGTCTACCCGGGCCGCTAGCCCGTCAACGAAATCCCGACGCGAGGGCTAGGAGACGCCCAACATTGCACGGAACCGGCCGCGGATCGCTCCGGCATAGGCCCAGCACCACACGGCAAGGGCCAGCATCGTTACCGTAAAGTAAGCGCGTGCGCCTTCCGGCACGGGATTCCACTGCGACAGGGTGACGAAGGGTTCGAAGCCGATGAAATCGGTGGCCGCCAGCGTACTGAAGACCAGGGCCAGGACGGGGCCGGTGAACCGTGGGCGCTCTCCCCGCGTCTGGGGATTGGCAAGAAAGCACCAATGTAACCAGCGCATGAGCTGGATGGCGACGGCAGTTAAAGGAATAAGCAGCGCAAGCTGTAGCACCAGTAGCGCCAGGATGACTTGAGTAGGAAGCATGCGCGGGATTTTAATCGGATCCGCTGGCCGCCCTGGTGCGTGGGTGGCCCTGCCCGCGCCGTGCGCAGCGGGCGGTGTGCAAGCCCTATGCCCCCAATCGAAACGCGTGCCAGCCGGGTCCTGCGCTGGTCAACCACTCCTGCACGTATTCCAGGCTTAGCGCGATGGACAGGGCGTCGCCCTGAAACAGCACATCGGGCTGCGCGCGAAGCCAGTTGAAGTCTTCGATCCGGTTAAGGTCTTGTGCCAACACCTTCAAGCCTTGGCGGGAAGCTTGCCCCAGCAGGCTGAAAAAGCGTTCCTGCAGCGGCTGGCGGCAGTAGATGCCTTCAGGAATGCCGACTTGCAGGCCCGTGGCGTGAAGTGTGCCAAACGGTGTTTGCGCCGACGGCAGCAACCGCACCCGAAGGGCGGGCCGGAATTCCGGGTAACCCTGAAAAAGCGCGGAGCCGTGCGCGAGGCGGGCGCTGATCGGGACGTTGAAGGTGACCCTGGCGCAGGGATGGATGGGCAGGTTGGGATGCTCGTCTTGCGGGAGCTCGCACAGCAGGTCGCCCGCCACGGCGCCGATGCCCAGGTCCTGGCAGAGCTGCTCGGAAAGCAGGAGGTCGGCGTTGACGTTGAGCGGATGGTCCACTGACAGCGTCGCCACGCAACCAGCCGCCCGCAACATTTGGCCGGCCCGGCGCAAGGCGTCAGCCGCACCGGCATGGGCGAGGATGGCGGGGGATTGAGGGCTCAGTCCGCCGACCAGCGCCATTTCCCGGACGCCCCCGCTGGCATCCAGCACGGGTTGAATGCGTAGCGGCTTGCTGAGGAGCGAGGCGGACTCGGCCAGATTGATAGCGTTCATATCCGCGCAGTGTAGGGACCGCTATTTCATGCCCCAATAATAAAAATACGATTTGCTCCCTCCCTTTCCGTCTCAGTATTGGCGCATTTTCAAAATATTCTTATATCTATCGCCTAGGGCGGTGCCTACGATGGCCGAATGCCCGTCAAGGATTCCAGTACCCTCGCGCCAGACGTCCAGCCAGTCCCCCGAGCCCCCACGCTGCTGTTGCACCTTTTCGCCGCCGCCTTGCTAACGTGCATCGCAGCGGCTGCCGCATTCGTGCTTTACTGGTCCTTCACCGGGACCGTATCCACGTACCGTCGGCAAATGAATGCCGCCGCCTACAACGCCCAGATCTTCTTCGACCAGCGCGAATCCCTACTCCGCGCCCTGGCTTCCCGCCTAATCCGCAATACCGATGCCGCGCCAGCCTCCGAAACCCCGCGGCACTTCGGCAACACCGGTCAGATCAACGTCTTTCCCCTGTTTGAAGACAACGATGCCTATGACTGGGCGTTGATCCTCACGTCGCGAGACCTCTCCGATATTGCCTTCGCGCATACCCAACTTCTCTTCAGTTCCGTCCAAAATGGCCAGACCACATACGTCACGCCGCGTCCCGGCCAAGGACCCAATCCGGGGAACGAAGCGCAACTCGGGATCGCGCGCGCGCTCGCGGCGGCGGACACGGGCGCAACGCACGACCGGCGCAACGCCATTTCCTGGCTTCAGCCGTCTTTGCGCAACGGCAACCCCCTGCACCTGTACACACCGGTGGATCCCGCCGCGCCCCGCGCCGGCTGGATCGGCCTGGAACTGGGCGACATCGATGCGGCCATCGATCTGTCGTCCCTCGGCGGAGGCAACTACATCCTGCACGACCAGCATGGCTCGCCCGTCCTGCACAGCCCGGCCGACCCGCAGATCCTTGCGGGGTTGAGCCGCTACGCCGGCCGCGAAGACTCGTTCGGCTGGTGGGGGCCCGGGCTCTTGCCCCGCTTTGTCGTCCTCAGCAAATCGGTCGGTGAAGCGGGCTGGCGTCTGGTCTACTACACGCCGATCAGCCGCATTCTCGGCGACACCGCTTTCGCGATCCAGGCCACGCTCGCCGGTGCCTTGCTGCTCTTCGCGGCCGTCATCTTCGGCATACGCCACATCCGCAAAAAGCTCGTGGCGCCGGCTTTGCGCCAGTACGAAGCCCTGGCCGACAGCGTGTCGCTGACCCGCCGACTGGTGGAAGTCGCCCCCGTGGGCCTGTGCCTGTTGCGCCGGGCCGATGGCATGCCGCTGCTGGCGAACGAGCTCGCCAAGGATTGGTTGCTGCGCGATGCCAAGCTGCTGGGCGAGCTGCTGGCAGAAACCGACTTCGGGGCCGACCGCGAATACGTCTCAAGCGACGGCCGGTGCCTCTATCTCACGTTCGCCGCCCTCACCTATCACGCCGAAGACGTCCTCCTCTGCGGAATCAACGACGTCACCGCGTTCAAGCGTGTCGAAGCCTCCATCACCCAGGCCAAGTTGCACGCCGACGCCGCCAATCACGCGAAGACGCTGTTTCTGACCACCATGAGCCACGAAATCCGTACGCCCCTGTTCGGCATCCTTGGCACCCTGGAATTGCTCGGCCTGACCACCATGGACAGCCAGCAGCGGCAGTACCTCGACACCATGCAGCAGTCCTCGGCCACGTTGCTGAGCTCCATCAACGACACGCTGGACCTGTCCCGCATCGAAGCTGGCTATCTCCAGCTTGAAACGTCGGAGTTTTCACCGGTGCAGATGCTGGATAGTGTCGTCGGAACTTACGCGGCGCGCGCCGCAGCCAAGGGGCTACACCTCTACGCCTTGGCCGATGTCAGCTCGCCGCCGCTAGTCCTGGGCGATGCGACGCGCGTCCGCCAGATCCTGAACAACCTCGTCAACAACGCCATCAAGTACACCAGTTCTGGCCAAGTGGTGCTGCGCCTGCAGGCCTTGAGCCAAGACGCGCATGTCGCCAACTTGAAGTTCCAGGTGGCGGATACCGGCATGGGAATCTCCGCCAAACACCACGCACGGCTGTTTGAACCCTACTACCGCGCGGAAAACGGCCCCTCCCAGAACGTGCCCGGCACCGGCCTTGGACTCGCCATATGCCGCCGGCTCTCGGAAATGATGGGCGGCACGCTCAGCGCCGTCAGCGAACCCGGGCTTGGCACCAGCATGTCGCTTGAACTCAGCCTGCCGTGGGTCAGCAGCGCTCAACCGGAATTCGGGGCACGGCTGGATCCCAGGCCGGTATTCGTGCGGGGCGCCATCAACGAGGTGGTCACCAACCTGTGTCAATGGCTGCGGCACTGTGGCGCCTTGGCGATGCCGTACAAGGAATCGCTCCAGGGTGGGCGTCAGGGCGGGCGACAGGGCAGCGTCCTGGTGGAAATCTCGTCACGGGATCTTCCCCCGGCGCCTTGGAATGGAGCCCGCGTCTTCGCGCATCCGCCGGACGTCCCGCCGCGGTCAATCCGAAACAGTTGGACTGCGGACAGCCACAGCTTGGGCAGCATCGTCTCGGCCGTTCGCCTCGCACAGGACAGCGTCGCCGCGCAGGCTCCACTTGCGCTCGAAGCATCGCGCGACGCACTCGACATGCACCTGCTGGTCGTCGAGGACAACCCGGTCAGCCGGCAGATCCTGCGGGAAAAGCTTGAACACCTGGGTTGCACGGTCGTCCTGGCGGCAGACGGCAACCACGCATTGGCATTGCCGGACCTTCTTGCTTTCGACGCTATCCTGACCGACCTTCACATGCCTGAACTGGACGGACACGCACTCACCCGCAAGCTGCGGGGCCAGGGCTACACCCGCCCCATCGTGGGGATCACCGCCAGCGCGTTCACGGATGACCTGCGGCGCAGTGCGGAAGCCGGCATGACGACCGTGCTGCTGAAGCCGCTGCCGATCTCAGCGTTGCGCCAGGCGCTGCGGGCCCTTAAGGACACGGTATGACAAGCCCGTTGTCCGACTACCGAATTCTGATTGTGGACGACCATCCGTTTCAGTGCGTCCACCTGGCGGATGTGCTGGCGTCAGCGGGGTTTGGCAAGGCGGATGTGGCGTCTTGCGCCGAGTCCGCCCTGGCCAGGATCAGCAGGCAGGCGTACCACCTGGTGCTCATTGACTTGAACATGGCCGCCATGGACGGCGTCCAGTTCATCGACCAGCTTGCCCGCCAGCCACATCCCCCCATGCTGGCGATCGTGTCTGCCTGCCTTCGGCGCATCATCGACAGCGTCGCCCTGATGGCCAAGGAAAAGGGACTGGCCGTGTTGGGTGCGTTTTCCAAGCCCTTTACCGCGCTGCAAGCCCGCCGGCTGGCCACCCGTCTTTGCCAGGGCCGCCCGGCGCCGCCGGCTGCGCGGCATCGGACCACTCCCACCTTCGATCGCGCCTCTGTGGAACATGCGCTGCGCCAGCGGCATTTGCGGGCGTGGTTCCAACCCAAGCATTCGCTGACCACCGGGCAGATCGTCAGCGCCGAGGCGCTGGCGAGGTGGCTGCACCCGGAGCTCGGCTGCCAGTTTCCGGCCGTTTTTTTATCCGCCGTGCGGGGGTATGGCCTGGACAAGGCCTTGTTGCTCCAGGTACTGGACGACGCCCTGAACGCGCACCTGCATTGGGGCCGGCAAGGCTTCCGCGTGCCCGTCTCCGTCAACCTGCCAACCCGATTCCTGGACGACCCCCATCTGCCCGACGAACTCGAACAAACTGTGTTGACGAAGGGCGTGGCGGCACAGGAAGTCTCCTTTGAACTGCTCGAGGACGAGACACCAACCATACAAGGCCAATACTATATGGGAGCCAGCCGGTTGCGATTGAAGGGTTTCGGACTGGCGCAGGACGACTTTGGCCGAGGTTACAGCTCCATGTACAGCCTGATTTCGACGCCATTCACCGAACTGAAGATCGATCGCGCGTTTGTCAGCGGGGCCGCCCACGACGAAAGCCGGGGTGCGGCACTCATGGCGTCCGTGCAGCTTGGTGTGCAACTGGGTCTCCAGGTCACCGCTGAAGGCGTCGAATCCCCCGATGATCTCGAGTTCCTTCGCCGTATTGGCTGCCACTGCGCCCAGGGGTTTCTTTTTTCGGCCGCGGTGGACACCGACCGCTTCAGCCAGCTTCTCGCCCGCGAGCGGCTGACCATGAACCCGCGACTCCCTTGAAGGCCGGCCATGCGAAAGCCGGATACCCCGTTTGCCAGAATCACGCGCATGTCGCGCTGGCTGAATTTCGCCCTCTTCGGCATCCTGCCCTTCGCGTTGGTCCTGGTCGGAGCGCTTTATTGGGGACTGAACCGTATCGTCGAGCAGGAACGCGATCGCCTGAAACTGGATTTCTCCATACTGGTGGGCTACATCCAGGCGCAGGAACAATTCCTGGGCAAGCTTCGCATGCATGGCCCCTCCCTGCCCGCCGAAGACCTGCCGACGACGATCAAACTGCATGCGGGCGACGTGCCGGTGCGCTTCGGCATGCAGCTCTTCGAAGGTCAACATACCTACGCGGAGATGGCTTTCTCGTTGGCCTGCGAGCAAGCGACGGACTGTCCCAACGCGGGCACCCGGCTCGCGAACCTGGGTGAATTCCTGGCGGACTTTTATTCAAGCTTCTGGGCGGCGTCTTACTATCCCGCTTCCACGATCTTCCTGGTCAACCAGGCGGACAGCATCAGCATGAGCGTACCTGCGGTGGGTGCCGTGTCGGGATACGGACGTCTCAGCCCGACCGACTTCCTGGCGGTCACCGACGCGGTCAGGGCCGAACTGCACCGCCTGCAGACCGTGCAGCAACGCCTCATCGACCAGGACCTTCCGTTCAATCGGGAGTCACCTGGGTCACGCCGCGTCCATTGGTTCCGATCGGAAGCGCTCGTCGGCAGCATGCTGGGCCTCGTCTATGCGGACATGCCGCAATCGGTGTGGTCCACCGGGCAAGGCGAAACCTCCGCCGTCTTTGCGACGACACAATTCGATCACAAGCGGATCAACATCTTTGAAAAGACGCTGCGCAAGCCGCTGCACGGCGGATTCTGGCTGACACACCGCAACGAAGGGCTGCTGCTGGGCGAGCCGCCCGGCCTCGGACCGGCGCCGGATGGTCTCAGATACACGGCGGAAGGGATCGTCCTGCGCATTACCGACTCCTCCGGCGCATGGACAGGCACCTATCGCGTCAGCTATGGCGCCTTTTTCCAGGACAACCTCTGGCTGCCTGCCATCGCCGGCTTGCTGCTGCTGCTCAGCCTGGGAACCGGTCTCGTGTCGTCGCGCTGGTACAGCCGCCACGTCATCCGACCGGCGCTGCATGCGCAGCGCGACATCATCGAAAAGGAAGAATTCAGCCGGACGCTGATCGAGACGGCGCCCGTGGCGCTGTGCGTGCTGGCGCGCCCCGTCGGCACGGTCGTGTTTGGCAATGGCCTGGCGCTTCAATGGCTGGGGGTTGAGGCCGGCCGGGAACTGGATCACTCGCCGCAGACCAACCTTTTCCTGCGGCAAGTCCTGGGCGCGACGGGTCCCGGCACGATAGCAACTTTCGAGGCCACCGACGGCCGCCCTTTGTATGTCGCCTACGCCCCCACCCGCTACAACCATCAGGACGTCGTGCTGTGCGCGTTTTCCGATATCAGCGCCCGGGCCGTCATCGAACAGGCCCTGACGGACGCCAAGCGCGAAGCCGACAAGGCCAGCGAGGCCAAATCGACCTTCCTGGCCACAATGAGCCACGAGATCCGCACGCCGCTCTACGGCGTGCTGGGCACGCTGCAACTCATGAGCCTTACGCCACTGGACACGGAGCAGCGCCAGCACCTGGAGCGCATGCAAAGCTCGTCGGCGATCCTCCTGCAGCTCATCAGCGATGTCCTGGACGTCACCAAGATCGAAGCAGGACAGCTTGCGCTCGAATGTTCGGAGTTCAACCCGCGCGAACTGGTGGAAGAATGCACGAACGCGTACGCGGCAATGGCCGAACAAAAAGGGTTGCTGCTGTTTTGCTGCGTGGACGTCGACGTTCCCGAATGGATGACGGGCGACGCCGCGCGCATCCGTCAGATTCTCAGCAACCTGCTCAGCAACGCCATCAAGTTCTGCGATTCCGGTCATGTGATCGTCCGGTTGACGGTGGCAGAAACGCTAGCCGACGCGACACGCCTGAAGTTGCAGGTGGTCGACACCGGGATCGGCATCCCCAAGGAAGGACAGGCGCAGCTTTTCGTTCCCTTCTATCAGATCGACAGCGGCTCCCACACGGTGCGCGGCGCCGGCATCGGCCTATCCATCTGCGCACGACTGGCCGCGCTGATGGGCACCAGCATCCATGTCACCAGCGAACTCGGGCTGGGCAGCAGCTTTTCGGTGGATCTGCCCTTGCAGATTGCACCTGGCCAGCCCGCCAGCCCTCTGGACCTGAATCATCTGTGCGTCTATGTCCGAAGCCCGCACCACGAACTTTCCGACAACATCTGCCAATGGCTCAATCGCTGGGGCGCGCATGCGGTTGCAGCGCCCTCCCCCCTACCCGCGGGCGCGCCGGACGATGTCCTGGTGGATGTACTGTCCTCCGGCAGCGCCGACATCGAGGACTGGCCAGGCCACCATGTGCTGGCCAGCACAAGCGCCAAGCCGCCCACCGCGCGGACCGTGAGGGTCATCACCAGCGTCGAACACATTGCCGCCGGCATCCTCGCCGCAGTTCGCGGGGAGCCCACACTGACCCCGGACACCGACATTGGCGCTTTCGCCCCCCTGGGTCTGTCGATCCTGGTTGCCGAAGACAACCCGATCAATCAAGTCACCCTTCAACACCAACTGGAGCAGCTTGGCTGCCAAGTCACCTTGGCGTCTGACGGCGCGGAAGCGCTGATGCTATGGGAGTTGGCGCGTTACGACGTGGTGCTGACGGACGTCAACATGCCCCGCATGAATGGCCGCGAGCTCGTCCAGGCGTTGCGTTCCAAGGGAGCCACAATTCCGGTCATCGGCGTGACCGCCAACGCCATCCGCGAAGAGGCGGCACGGTGCATGGCGGTGGGCATGACGTCGTGGCTCGTCAAACCAATCAGTCTTTCCAACTTGCACAGGCATCTGCTGCGCAGCACCAGGCCATCGGCGGACACTGCGCGATCCGTGGCGCCGCCCCGCGCATCGCGCCTGCCCCACCCCGAGCCTGACCTCGAGTCCCCGCCGGCCGTGCCGGAGAAGTACCGGGCATTGTTCGTCAGCACCATGGACGCCGACGTGTTGCAGATGGTCCGCGCCCTTGAATTGAACGACCAGCGCCTGCTTTCCCGCACGTTGCACCGGATGCGCGGCGCATTGAGCGTCATGCAGATGACGGCGTTGACCGAGCGTCTGGAGGCATTGGAAAACCTACTGCGCAGCACCGGGCTCGACGCATCGGCGCAGGCGGAAGGACAGGCGGTCGTGCAGCTTTTGCGGGACACGCTGGCCGAGATCTAGCCTTCATTCCGTCCGTCTGACTTCCAGAGTGATATCCATTTTTCGAAGGTTGTCGATGTGTTGGCGGCAAATCCGGCGTTAGATTCTGCGGCTTCATCCTCTGCCCCGGCCGCCTGCGTTGTGCCCGTTCAGCCTGCAGCCCGACAGTGTCTCCTCGCCTTATCAGTGGAGTTTGAACGTAGAATGGTCACCGACGGAAATACCGAAAATCTGGCCCTCTCAGCCTGGCAGGCCCAGCCGTGAACCGACTTCCTCACGCCGGGTCCCACGCTGGATTGCAAGCCGCACAGCAAGATTCACCAGGCGCATTCGATCAACAGCGGGGTGACGAATCCATGATGAAGCTTTCGTCCGATCAGGATGTGCGGATCATCGTGGCCGATGATCACCCCATCATCTCCCTCGCACTTGCGGATTCCCTCAACGAGATCCCCGGCTTTACGGTCGTCGCCACGGCGCGTTCGGGGCTCGAGCTGATCACGGCGGTGCAGGAACATCCCTGCCACTTGATCGTTACCGATTTTTCGATGACGACCCGGTCGGCCGACGAGGACGGGCTGCGCCTGATCGAGCGATTGCAGCGCCTGTTTCCGGAAATTCCCATCGTGGTCTTCACGATGCTGTCCAACAGCGGCATCCTGAACCAGCTTCGCCAGGTCGGGGTAACAGGCATCGTCAGCAAGGAAGAACCCATCGACGAACTGGTGTCGATATGCATACGCGCCCTGAGTGAAAGTGGTCCCATCCTGTCGAACAGCATCAGCCAGCGGCTCAGTCAGAACGACGTGACCATGGGGCGCGCCGGCAGGACGAAAGGGTTGTCTCCCAAGGAACTTGAGGTGGTCCGGATGTTCGCCCAGGGTCTTTCGGTGACCGAGATCGCGCGACGCCTTCATCGGTCGGTGGCGACCATCGGAACACAAAAGCAATCGGCGATGCGCAAACTGAACATCGAAACCAACGCCGAGTTGCTCCGGTATGCAGATGAACAGGGCTTCTCCTGAGCGCCATGCCGACCAAGCGCCGTCCCAAGTAATCGCCCCCTGAATTCTTCCTGCCCGCACGCCGTTCGCGCCTGTTTGACCGCCCCCGCCCCGAATGAGTCGCTACGCCGATTCGGGGCGGGGGCCTTCTGCAGAAATCCCATGTTGCGGCGGCTGCGCCGGCCGGGGCGCCTCCTGAAGCGCCAGCAGGCGATTCGCCAATTCGCCGAACTGGGCATCGCGTGACTGCAATTGCGCCAATAGACCATCCACCTGCCCAAAAGCCGCTGCCAGACGCTGCGTCAGATCGGATTCGCGCGCCTGGCCAGCCTGCAGCGCATTCGCAGCCGCCACGGCTTCGGTCTGGCGCTGGCGCTGGTCCGCCAGCGCTTGCGCCTGCAGGGCTGCCGCTTGTTGCTCCAACGTACGCTGATGTTCCTGCGCGGCGGTGAGCGCGTCGCGCAGTCGGTCCGTCTCCTGCTGAGCGGCCGCCAACGACGCGTCCAGCCGCGACTGCAGACGCTTTACGGCGCCGCGCTCCGCGTCCAGCTCGGTGAGCCACCTGCGTTCGTGGGCCGCGTGGCGGGCATCAAGGGCGGCAATTGCCTGCGCGTGGCGGTCGCGGTCCTGCTCGGCGTCAGCCAATAAAGCCTTGTTCGCACTGCGCGCGTCCTCCAGGCTGTCATGGGCGGCGGCCAGCGCCTTGTCTCGCTGGCGCAATTGCGCTTCGGCCGCTTGCAGGCGCGCTTCGGTGGTTGCCAACTGCGCGGTCGCGGCTTTCAGGGCGTCCTGCAGATCCCTTTCCCGGTCGACCAATTGGGCCTCTCGCTGCGCCAACTGTTCGGCCTGGGCCGCAAACCGTTCCCCCTCCCTTGCAAGTTCCTCCCAGCGACCTTGATAGGCCTGGGCCTGCTCTGCCCGGGCCGCCGCCAAGGCCGCTTCCCAAAAGTGCGTGGCCGCCTGCGCGATGGGTTCGGGGACGTCGGGCGGCGCGGCGAATGCGCGCGGATCCTGGATGCGGGCACCCAGCGAGCGGAACCACGTTTCCAGGTGCGGACTGACGGTGTTTGGCGAGCCCCGGCCGATCTTCTGCCGCACCCGCTCGATGGTGGGCCGCGCGCCTTCCAGCAAGAGCGCGTCTGCAGCGGTCCATACGTCTGATTCGGTGATTCCGGCGGCCATGGCAATGTGAGTCGTGAGAAGAGAGCGGATTAGTCACGATAATGGAACCTTATCGTGACTTGCTTAAAGATTGTGTTTGATATCATACAGCGTACATAACGTTTAATACATAACGGAAAATGTTTCGCGATTAGATCATTTGCGCAGCCGATACAGCGCGCCCGGGCTGATTTTGTATTTATTCGGCCCACACGAGCCGACTCGTCAGCGATGCGCTTGGGCCGGCGCGGACTCGGACTCGCCCCCCTACTCTTGCGAGGCTCACGAAAGGATCAGCCTGCCTTGCGCCCAAATTGAGCAATGCCCGCCCGGGACCGAGCATGCGCCGCAGCCCGCTTCAGCGAGGCCCGCACAGGACTAAGCCCTCTTTGCACCCAATTTTTGCGTCGCTCACAAGGGCTCAGCCTGCATCGGATCCCAACTTTTCCAACGCCTGTGAAGGACCTAGCCTGCTTCGAATTTCCACATTAGCGACCACGCGACGATTCAGCCCGCTTCGAATCTCCCCATTGGCACCGCGCAAAGACTCAGCCCGCTTCGAATCCGCCCTCAGCGTCCCAAATTGGTCCGGGCCAGTTCAATGACTTCGTCGCCTCGGCCATTCATGATGGCTTTGAGCATGTACAGTCCGAATCCCTTGGCCTGTTCGAGCTTGATCTTGGGAGGCACGATGAGCTCTTGCGCCGTGGTGAGCACATCGAGCAGGACTGGACCGGGATGGGAAAACGCCTCTTGAAGCGCATCGTCAAGAAATTCGGACGACTCGACGCGGATGCCCCGCACGCCCACCGCTTCGGCCATGGCCGCGAAGTTTGGATTCAGCAGATCCGTGCCCGTATCCAGAAAGCCCTCAGCTTTCATTTCCATGGACACAAAGCCCAATGCGCCGTTGTTGAACACGATGATCTTCACGGGAAGCCGCAACTGGGACAGCGACAGGAAGTCGCCCATCATCATGGCGAATCCGCCGTCCCCAGACAGCGAAATCACCTGCCGTCCAGGCGCGGCCGCCTGAGCGCCAATCGCCTGCAGCATCGCGTTGGCCATCGAGCCGTGATTGAAGGATCCCAGCAATCGGCGCTTGCCATTCATTGAGATGTATCGGGCCGCCCACACGGTCGGCGTGCCCACCTCCGCCGCGATGATGGCGTCCTCACTGGCGAGTTCGTTCACACGGCGCGCCAGGTACTGCGGATGGAGAGGACGACCGACCGGCGCAGGCGCTGCGAGGCTGTCGAGTTCCTTGCGGGCATGCCGGTAATGCTGGAGTGCGGCGTCAAGAAAGGCGCGGTCTTGCCGCTCATCAAGCAGCGGCAACAATACTGAAATGGTCTCGCTCACATCTGCGGCGATGCCCAGCGTCAACGGCGCGCGCCGTCCGAGGGCGGTGGGATCGTGATCGATCTGAACTATCTTTGCTTTCCTCGGATAGAACGGGCGATACGGAAAGTCCGTGCCCAGCATCAGCAGGAGGTCGGCGTTTTCCATCGCGTGATAGCCGGAGGAAAAGCCGATGAATCCGGTCATGCCGACGTCGTATGGGTTGTCCCATTCAACGTGTTCCTTGCCGCGCAACGCATGGACGATGGGCGCCTTGAGCCGCTCTGCGAGCGCGATCAGGGCGTCGTGGCTGCCGGCGCAGCCGCTGCCGGCCAGCAACGTCACCTTCCCCGCCCCATTCAACAAGCCAGCCAGCGCCTCGACCGCTGCAGCGTTTGGGCGGATATGCGGGCGCGCCGGGGGCGACGCCCAGGTCG
>DALZRX010000040.1:0-15786 GCA_032015805.1 Achromobacter sp. | reverse complement strand
GCTCTCAGCGGCCGCCGGCGTGTTTGCCGGGGCGGCGGCCTGGCCGCTGCCATTGCCGTTGCCACGGAAGTCCGTGACATACCAGCCGGATCCCTTGAGCTGGAATCCAGCCGCGGTCACCTGCTTGGAAAACGTGCTTTGGCCGCATTCGGGGCAGTCCGAAAGCGGAGCGTCGGAAATCTTCTGCAAGACGTCTTTGGCATGGCCGCAGGCGCTGCACTTATAGGCGTAGATGGGCATCGGGGGCTCCCAGGCGCAAGCCCGGCATATCAAGTTCGGCCTGTCGCCGCGCACGGGCGCGGGGCTCGGCGGTTGGGCAAGGCCGGAAAAATACGGGAAAGTCTTGAATTTTAGCGGTTTTTCATAAAGCGTCGGTGTCCGGCCCGACTCGCTGGCCGCGGGCCGCCGTCAGGGGGGACGGCGCCCGGGGCGCCCGGACGGTTCCCTACACGGGAAGCAGGAACATCACTGCGGCGACCAGGGTCGGGCCGAGCGCGCACAGAAAGAGCCGTCCGGACGAAATGCTGCCGTCCGGGAAATGATTCTTCAGGATCGCGAAACCCGCGGGATTGGGCGCGTTGGCGATCACCGTCAGGCCGCCACCCGTGACCGCGCCGGCCACCAGCATGTAGCGCCAGGCTTCGCTGGTGCCTTCCACCAGCGATCCCAGATAGGTGAGCGCCGCGTTGTCGGTGATGGCCGTGAGGGCGGTGGAACCCCAGAAGAGGACAAAGGGCTCCAGTCCGCCCAGCAGATCCTGCAGCCACCATTTCTGCAATCCGCCCAGCACCACCAGCCCGGCCAGGAAAAAGCCCACCATCAGGCCTTCCTTGATCATCAGGCGATCCTGGTGCCGCTTGTACGCTTCGGAGAACCCGATGAACATCATCAACAGGCCCATAAAAATGGCCGGATGATGCGCGGCCAGCACGATGGCGATCAGGAATACCAGGTGCACCAGGATCACGACCGCGGGGACCGGCGGGCGCTTGCCCCCGCCTTCCGGTGCATCGACGCCGCCGCGCGTGCCGACCGCACCATCAAGCAGCGCCTTGCGGCAGATGAAGGTCAGGAGACCCGCATTCAGGCAGACGGCCAGCGCCGCGCGCCAGCCGAAGTGCTGCAACATGAAGGCCGAATCCCAGCCGAACGTGCCCGCCACCATCAGGACGGGTGGCGCGGCATACGAGGTCAGCACGCCGCCGATCGACACGTTCACGAACAGCACGCCCAGCGTCAGGTACTTGAAGCCGGCCCGGCCGCTGCTACGGAAATAGGCGTCGCGCAGCAGGATGGCAGCCAGCGTCATCGCGGCCGGCTCGGTGATGAACGAGCCGCCCAGCGGCACCATGGCCATCACCACGAAGAAGGTCGACAGCTCGCGCGGCATGGGCAGGGCCCGCGCCATGAGGCGGACCAGCAGTCCCACCAGTTCAAGGATGGGCCGGCTGGCGGCGACCACCATGATCACGAAGACGAACAGCGGCTCCGTGAAGTTGCGCGTGTCCATGTAATCGATGGCGCTGGCGGGTCCGGCCAGCGCGGCCATGGTCACGATCAGCGCGAAGGCCCAGACGCCGAACACGGCCTCGACCTCGGAGAACAAATGCCAGAAGCCCGCGTGCGGTCCGCCACGATGCGCAAGCCGCGCGAAGATCGGAACCGAGAAGGTATGGAGGACCGCCACGGCGAACAGGACGGTGGCGATGACCTCTAGCGTCTGAGGCATTTGCGGAAATTCCTATGGCGCCTGTCGAATACGCTCCGGCAGGCTTGTCGGACAAGCGTCGCAATATAGCCCACCGGCCGGCCGGTGTAACGCAGGGTCAACACTGATCCGGGCCGCCTTTTCTACGCAATCGGAGCCGGCGGTTCGGCGCCCGCCTGCGCCGCCTTCATCTCCATCAGCAGGCTATGCAGCATCTCGGTGGACAGCCCGTGCAGCACCAGCCGGTAACCTGCCCGCAGCGTCGACATTGGCACCAGCGGATGGTTGTTGTTGACCAGGATCAGATGCTGCGGCGCGCCCAGCAGCTTGGCAGCATAGATGCCGACGGTCTCATCCAGTTGCAGCGAATTGGCCGCGCGCCAGAAATCGTTGTCCGTCAGCAGCAGTTGGTAGAGCGGCGTGAAAAGCTCGATGGCGCTCTGCAGATCCAGGAAATTCAGCTTGCCTTGCGGCATGTCCTCCAGGTGGATCGGCGGGTCGCGCAGCATGGAAAAATCCACCGCAGCCGGCGCATGCATCTCCACGCCCGCATCGCGCAGCGCCTGGTTCAGGCGGATGACGAAGTTGAAGAGGTTCAGATCGTGTTTGACGAACAGATCGTCCTTCAGATCGTCGATGGTCATCGGTTCGAGCGGTGTCGTGGTGATCGGCACCGGCGAGTTCGCGGCGATGAACGCCAGCGCCTGCGCCCCCAGATGAAAATGCCGCAGGATCAGCCAGTTGGCCTCGGGCGACACGAAGCGCTTCAGGCCCCACGCAAGGATGCGATGCAGCAGCCGCGAATGCGACCAGCGGCGCGGCAGGAATGTCTTCACAACCTGGATCAGGATGATGAAGGCGCGCGCAAGCGGCCGCAGGAAGGGCAGCAGGTACTGGCGCGATGCGCAGCTCGAGTCCGTCAGCCAGGCCTTCTTGACCTTGTCCGGCAGGGGCGTGCTGCGATCCAGGTACAGCGCCAGCCAGGGGCTCGGATCCGCGGGGTCGTGCTCCCGGGCAAGGAATTCGGGTTCCCTGTTCATGCGGCGTCCGCCTCCATCACGTGATGAAACTGCATCAGGTAAAGCGCCGCCGTGCGGCGCGCGGTGTCGACGATGCGCTGCTCGGCGCGCCCATCCTCGTCGCAGTCGAGCGCCAGCTCCACGGCCGACAGCCACCGCGCCAGATGATGCTCATCGTTGTGACCGTGGTATTCCAGGAAGCGGAAAGCGTCGGGCGGCAGTTTCAAACTGGCCCTGAGCAGGGGCAGCAGCGCCGGCACGATGCGCTGTCCCGTGCCTTCGATGATGTAGATGGCCCCCAGCAGCCCAATCGGGTCGCGCGTGGCGGCCAGGCCGTGCAGGTAGGCGTTCAGCGCCTCGCCGCCGGGATTGCGGCGCAGGGCGTCGATGCTGTCCACCGTGCCGCCCGCCGTGCGGTAGTCCTGGAACAGGATCTGGAAGTCGTTCTGCTCCTCGCCCGCGTGCGTGTCGATCAGCGCGGCCAGCGGCGCGTACTGCTCGGTCAGCGACGCCGCGCCCTCACGCATCCACTTGCTGCCCTCGCGCACCTGCGGGATCCAATTCTCCATCCACGTCAGGTAGTCCGCGGTCTGGAACTGGCGGTTGCGCAAGCGTCTGATCACCGGCGTGCGCCACACACGCGAGCGGTAATCGTGCCAGATTGCCGCCAGCTCGGTCAGCAGTTGTCCCAGGCCTTGTGGCGCCGCGTCGGGATCATGCGGCGGCGCGATCGCCTCGGCGTCGATGGACGCCGCGTCTTCACGGGCGGCCACGGCAGGCGCGGCGGCGACCACGGGTTTTGCGTGCACCGCCTCGGCTTCCAGCAGCATGTACGCCGCCATGAAGCGCCCGGACTCGGGGATGTAGCAGAAGATCTGTTCGCCTGGCTTGACCTCGCGCGTTTCCAGGAATTCGGCCAGCATGATCATGATGGACGCGGCGCCGGTGTTGCCGCGCCACGCCAGATTGCTGAACCAGCGTTCGCGCGGAATCACCAAGCCAGCCTTCTCCATCAGGTCTTCCACGACCGGAATGAATTTCTCGGACGAGTAATGGCACAGGAAGTGATCGACCTGGTCGGGATCCACCCAGCCGTCGCGCACCAGCTTGGCGTACTCATGGATGCCGATGTCGAACAGATGCGGCAGCAGGCGGATGTCCTGGCGCAGCGACAGCGCACCATCGGCTTCGGCTTCGTTCCAGGACGGGTAGTCCAGATGCCCCTTGCTGCGGTCCGCGGTCAAGCCGAGCTGCATACACACCGGGTAATCGCCCGAAAACGACCGTTGATGCACCCATTTCAATCGCAGGCGCACGCCCTGCGAGGCGCCCGGCAGCGGACGTCCACTGTTGCCCAGCAACACCGCACCGGCGCCGTCCGACAGCATCCAGCGCAGGAAGTGGGCGTCGAAGTCGGCGTCGTAGCCGCGAGCGGCAAAACGCGAGCGCTTGAAAAGGCGCGACGGCAGCTCGCTGGCCACGGCCAGGGCGCTGGCATGCGCGCCCAATTCAACGCCTTGCGCGGCCGCCTGGATCGCCGACACGCCGGCGGCGCAGATGCCATGCACGGACAGGGTTTCCATCGGCGGCGCGGCCAGTTCGCCCTGGATCATGTTGGAAAAGCCCGGCATCAGCGCATCGCCGCCGGACGATCCGCTCGCCAGCAACGATACGGCCGACAGATCGGAATCATGCCGCCGCAGGCAATCGCGGATGGCGTTGGCCGCGAGCTGCGCATTGGAGAACACGGTCGCGCCTTCGGCATCGATCGCGTAGTAACGCTGCTTGATGCCGTTCTCAGCCAGGATGCGGCTCTTGATCCGGCTGGACATGCGGTTCAGCGGCGCGATGTAGCTGTCCATGGCCTCGTTGGACACGGGCTCGCCCGGCATGAAATAACCGGCGCTCTCCAGGTAGACACGATGAAACGCGATGGGCATGGCGGATCTCTAGGGAAAAAGGGGTGATGCGGCGCTAGCGGACGTGCTCGGGCGCCATGCAGGAACGGCTGCGGAACCGCGGAATGACGGCGCCCAGAATGAAGACGCGGAACATATAGGGCACGAGGCCACCTTCATTCAGTTCAGCCCGCACGCGGCTGCGGTAGTGATCGCGGTGCAGGCCCGTCAGTTCGGACCAGTGCGCGCGGGGATGCTCGTGATGCGCGGTATGCAGGCCGATGTTGAAGAGCAGCGGATTGACCAGTCCTTCGAAGTTCCGCGCGTAGTTCAGGCCGGCGACTTGCCGGGGCCCGCCGTCCGCATGCGCGTGCTGCAGATAGTTGGTGGCGAGCAGCCAATGCAGGCCGTGAAGCTGGGGGACGATCACGAACACCAGCGCCTTCGCAGGGTTCAGCGCGATCAGCCCGGCCCACAGGCCCAGCCAGGCGCCATACTGCGCCATGCAGTAACGCCAGGCGCCCGGCCAGTACCGGCGCAGCCGCGCAAGCCACGCAATGAACAGCGGGTACAACACGCACACCGCCTGCGCGGGATGGATGACGTAGCCCCACAGGTGGTTCGTGTCTCCGCCAAAGCGGTAGGTGCGCGCCGCGTCGCACGCCCCGTGCTTGTAGCGATGATGATTGGCTACATGGGCCGGATAGAACACGAACGTCGGATGCCCCTGGAGCAGCGTGATCCAGAAATCGGTGATGCGGTTGGCCCAGCGGCCGCGCCACATCCGGATGTGCGTGTGGTTGTGATGGATGACGCCAATACCCAGCGTCAGGAACAGCATCAGCGCATAAAGCGGCCACCAGAATCCGTTGAACCACTGCCAGGCAGCAAGCAGGGGCAGCGCCGCCAGATAGGCCAGGCTCTGCCAGTCGCGCCGGTTGCGCAGCGTCGGCAGTCCGCGCCGCGGGCCGATGGGGGTTGCCACTATGCAGAGCCTCGCAGGCCGGCGCCGGCCTCGCGCTGGCGGTAGGCCTCGAGCTGGCGCTCCGCGGCCTCAGCGCCCAGCCGCGTGCGGAACAGGCGATCCATGAACGTGAACTGGAAGCCATAGTTGCCGTTGTAGCAGGCATGGTGCAAATGATGCCGGCGGCTCGCGGCAAACCAGTGCGCGTACGAGACCCTGGGAAAGAAGTCGTAGTTGGCGTGCCCGATGCAATTGAAGAACAGGCTGAAAAGCGGCACCGACAGCAGCGACCAGAAGCTGAAATCGTGCACGACCATGGGCAGCAGAATGACATTGCCCAGCATCAGCGCCTCGATCGGATGAAAGCTGTAGGTCGAGAACGGCGTGGTCACGACCGAGCGATGATGGGGCAGGTGGAAGCGGCGCAGCAGCCGCGTGTGCAGCAGTCTGTGGTTGATCCAGAAATGCACGTCGTTCCAGGCCACCAGCGCCAGGATTTCCAACACGATCTTCTGCCCGCTCGCGTCCGGATCCAGGCGCGCCCATCCCAGTTGCAGCAATCCCCACGGGAAAATCATGCCGGTGCCGAACAGCAGGATCGACAGGCCCGACTGCGCGAACTCGCGCCGCAACTGGCCCGGCGCAAGCGGCCGCGGATCGAGCGGCCGGCCCAGCCCCAAGGCCGGCAGGATATGCTGCGTCAGCAGCCACGTGGCCGCGCCAAAGACCAGGTAGATGCCGCCGAAGAAGAGCAGCCCCGCCAGCATGACCTGCCAGGCGGACAAGGCTTCAAAAGCTTGGCCCATGAAGGTTTGATGTCACCCCGAAGAATGGCCGCATCATAAGCAATCCGTCAGCTTCCCGGTAGGCCAAGTATTACCAATTGAATCCGGACGCCACAAAGCGCTCACGCTGCCCGCAGCGTCGGTCCCGGCAGGGGAAACTGCCGATCCAGCAGGCTTGTGGCGGCCTCCAACTGCGCCGCGAGCGCCGCACTGGCGGGCAGCATCGGCAGGCGCAGTTCGTTCGAGAGCAGTCCCTGACGTGCAAGCTGGGCCTTCAGGGGACCGGGATTCGGCTCGCCGAACACCAGTTGGATCACGGGCGCCAGGGCATGGAACAGCGCCCTGGCTTCGTCCAGCCGCTGAGCCCGCACCGCGCGGTGCATCGCCACGAAGAGGTCGGGGCGCAGGTGGGCGGCGGCGGCGATCATGCCGCTCCCACCCAGGCACATCACGGACAGCGATTGCAGGTCTTCGCCGGCCAGCACGCTCATCTGCCCATCGGCGATCAACGCCACTGTCTTTTCGAGGGATCCGCCGCAATCCTTGATCGCGGCGATGTTGGGATGCGCGGCCAGCGCCAGCAGCGTCGGCGTGTCCAGTGTCGTGCCGGTCCGGTACGGAATGTCGTAGAGCACCAGAGGGAAACGGGAGGCATCGGCCAGGCAGCGGAAGTACGCGGCAGCGCCTGCCTGACCCGCACGCACGTAGTACGGCGCGGGCGCCAGGATGCCCGCCAGCGGTCGCGTGCCGAACGCGGCCAGCCGCTGGATTACATGGCCCTGATGATTGCCCGCCAGGCCCATCACAATGGGCAGGCTGCCGGCTTCAGCCAGCACGGCATCAAGCACGGCGAGCTGTTCGGCATCGTCCAGCGAGGCGGCTTCACCGGTGCTGCCGCAGACGACCAGTCCGTCGACGCCCGCCGCCAGGTAGTGGCGCACGAGGCGTCGCAGCGCCCCGCCGTCGACAGCACCGCCCGAGAACGGCGTGACAAGCGGCACCCAGACACCTTGGAACAGGGATTGATTTGATTGCATGAGAACACTCCTTCGTGTGGACCGTCGGGGGACCGTACAGAAGTGCTTGGGATGTCAGGGGTGCGCGCAGGGGCGCCAAAGCGCCGCCAGGAGGCCGCTGTTCCGTCGCCCATCTGACGGAACAGCATGCTCCGGTCAGATGAGCGGCTGTTTTTTGGATTTCAGGCCGGCGGCAGCCAGCACCACGCCAAGGGCGCGGAGTCGGCTAGCAGTCTGGTGGGCCTGATGAATCATGAATGAGGAAGGCGCGATGAGCGGCGGATGCTGAAATCTACCGGGCGGGCGCGGTGGTGTCAACGACGGGGCAGCGACGCCAGGAACACCTCGCACAGGGCTTCCATGCCCTTGCGGTCGTCTTCGTCGAAACGGTCAGGCACGGGGCTGTCCACATCCCATACGCCGATCAGCTCTCCGCCATGCACCAACGGCACCACGATTTCCGAGCGCGAGGCCGCGTCGCAGGCAATGTGGCCGGGAAAGGCATGCACATCCGGCACGAGCTGCGTCTGGCGCTGGCTGGCGGCCGCCCCGCACACGCCGCGATTGAGCGGGATGCGCACGCACGCGGGCTTGCCCTGGAACGGACCAAGCACCAGTTCGTTGCCATCGAAGAAATAGAAGCCCGCCCAATTCAGCTCTGGCAAGGTCTGGTACGCCAGTGCGCTGAGATTGGCGGCGTTGGCGATGCGGTCGGGCTCATCCTGAAGCAGCGCGCGCGCCTGGACGGTCAGTTCGGCATACAGGGCGGCCTTGGATTCGGCGACGATGGGAGCGGCTTCGAACATGGAAATGTAACTGTACTGGCGGTTATCGATGCAGGTGATTTTAGGGGTTCCGCCCGATAAAAGGGCCGGGCTGTTACCGTGTGGGACAATACTTTGTTGTCATCCGTATTACCCGACCCACCCTTCTTGATCAAGAAGCACTCCATGGACAAGCCCATCGAACCTGCGTTTTCCTTTTCGGAACGCGCCCTGCAACTCACCAGCTCCGCCATCCGCGAGATCCTCAAGGTAACGGAACGCCCCGAAGTCATTTCGTTCGCAGGCGGCCTGCCGGCGCCCGGCGGCTTCCCGGTAGAAGTGGTGCGTGCCGCATTCGACAAGGTTCTGTCCACCAATGGCCGCGCGGCCTTGCAATACGGTCCCACCGAAGGCTATGCCCCGCTGCGCAAATGGGTCGCCGATGACCTGACCGCCTCCGGCGCCGACGTCGCTCCTGATCAGGTCCTGATCGTGTCCGGCTCGCAGCAGGCGCTGGACCTCCTGGGCAAGGTGCTGATCGACAAGGACAGCAAGGTGCTGGTCGAAGATCCCAGCTACCTGGGCGCGCTGCAATCGTTCAGCCTGTACCAGCCGAACTTCGTGCCGGTGCCTACCGACGAAGGCGGCCTGATCCCCGAGGCGATCACGCCCGAGCTGGCTGCAGGCGCCCGTTTCCTTTACGCCCTGCCCAACTTCCAGAATCCCACCGGCCGCACGCTCAACCTCGAGCGCCGCATCGCGCTGGTCAAGCGCGCCGCTGAACTGGGCCTGACCATCGTCGAAGACGACCCCTACGGCGAACTGCGCTACGCAGGCGAGCCGCAACCCGGCCTGATCGCGCTCGCCAAGGAGTATGGCGCCAACGTCGTGCGCCTGGGCACGTTCTCCAAGGTGCTCGCCCCTGGCCTGCGCCTGGGCTACATCACCGGCGGCCGCGCGCTCATCAACAAGCTGGTGCAAGCCAAGCAGGCCACGGACCTGCACACGCCCACGCTGACGCAGATGGCCGTGTACGAGATCGTCAAGGACGGCTTCCTGGCCGAACACCTGCCGAACGTGCGCGAGATCTACCGCGCCCAGGGCAAGTGCATGCTGGACGCCATCCAGCAGGAATTCCCGTCCACCGTCACCTGGACCAAGCCGGAAGGCGGCATGTTCATCTGGCTGACGCTGCCCGAGCACATCGACAGCACCAAGCTGCTGGAAAAGGCCATTGCGCAGAACGTGGCCTTCGTGCCGGGCGCGCCCTTCTACAGCGGCGAAGGCAAGCGCAACACGCTGCGCCTCAGCTTTGCCACCGTGCCGGAAGACAAGATCCGCATCGGCATCGCCATCCTGGGCAAGCTGCTGAAGGCTGAATAACGGGCCTGCCGCCGAAGCGCCAGCGGCGCTTCGCCCCGCTGGGGACAATGCGGATGCCTTCGATACCGACCGGCCGGGCGCAATGCCCGGCCGTTGTTTTATGCTGTCGGCTTTCCCGACCGATTTTTTTGACCGTGACAGTGAGCGCTTCGCAACAATCCCCCGCCGATCTCAGTGACATCGTCTTCACCGACTGGGTCGAACGCTGGCTCCCGAAATCGTGGCGTCCCTATGCCCGGCTGTGCCGTCTGGACCGCCCCATCGGCACATGGCTGACTTTGCTGCCGGCCATCGCCGCGCTGGTCCAGGCCGCGGGAGGCCTGCCAGACCTGCAGCGGCTCATCGTGTTCTCGCTGGGTGCGTTGCTGATGCGCGGGATCGGCTGCACCGTCAACGACATGTGCGACCGCAACTTCGACAAGCACGTCGAGCGCACGCGCTTCCGTCCGCTGACCAGCGGCCAGTTGACGATGAAGAACGCCGTGTGGTTCCTGCTCGGCCAGTTGCTGGTGTGCGGATCGCTGCTTTTCTTCCTGAACGACATGAGCCGCTGGCTGGCGGTGGCGGTCTTGCCCTTCGTCTTCATTTATCCCCTGTGCAAGCGCGTGACCTACTGGCCGCAGGTCGTGCTGGGCATCTGCTTCAACTGGGGCATGCTGATGGCCTGGTCGGACACCCAGAATCACGTGCCGCTCGCGGCCGTCGCCATGTGGCTGGGCGCCGTGCTGTGGCAAGTGGGCTACGACAGCATCTACGCCTATGTAGACGTGCGCGACGACCGCAGCCTGGGCCTGCACTCGACCGCCATGCGATTCGGCGACCAGGGCAAGCTCTGGATCGGCGGCTTCTACCTGGGCACCGTGCTGTTATGGGCCTGGGGCGGTTACGCGATGGGCCTGTCGTGGGCGTATCAGGTGGGCATGGTGGCTGTTGCCGCCCACCTCGCGTGGCAACTGAAGGTCTTCGATATCCAGCGCCCGGACCGCAATTTCATGCTGTTCCGCGCCAATCTGTGGTTGGGCGCACTGCTGGTTGCCGCGGCGCTGGCCGGCGCGCTGATCCGCTGATGCCCGGCGGTTGAGCAGGGCAGCGCCCTGCCCGCCGCACGCAAACGTCCCCACATTTGCGGGAATGCGGGCATCGGGCGATGATGGGCCTTCCGCCCCCCGTCACGGAGATACCGCATGCCCGCAATGATCAAATCCCTGACCGTCGCAGCCGCCGCATGCGCGGTCCTTGCCGCGCTGCCGGCGCAGGCCGCCACCGATTGCGCCCCGCTGCGAGGTTGCGCGGCCAAGTTCTGCCACATAGAAAACGACATAGCCGCCGCCCAGGCGCAGAACAACTCGCGCCGTGAGGCGGGACTGCGCAAAGCGCTGTCCGAGGCCAAGGCAAGCTGCACCGACAGCCGCCTGCAATCGCAGCGCGAGGCCGACGTGCGCGAAAAACAATCCAAGGTAGCCGAACGCCAGCAGGAGCTGAAGGAAGCGCGCGCCAAGGGCAAGCAGGACAAGATCGACAAGGCCCAACGCAAGCTCGAAGAAGCCCAGGCCGAATACGACGACGCATTGGCCGACCTGAATCGCTGATCCGGCGCCAGCCGCTGGCCAGGGCATCCACCCGCACTGGCCACCCCCCTCATTCTTCCTTGTATCGCTGCAGCCTCCGCATTGCGCGGCGGCTGCACATCCATTCGTCTTGCCACCTGCCGCAAGCACGGCCTCCGCTTGCCTGCAATCTGACGCGTCATGCAATGGAAATATCGCCACCCATGGCGCCATCATGGACAATCCAGAGCGATTAGCCTGGATTTTGGAAAGATGTTTTCAAGTAATAAGGGTTTATCCCAGGGTTGTTTAGGCACAGAATGCCTCTCATCGGGACACAGCAAGCGAGCCCCAGGCAATCAGGCCAGAGGCTCGAATCCCAAGCTCACAAGACATTGGAGGTCTGCCATGAAAACCCTTGCTACCGCATTGATGTTGTCCATGTCCGTTCTGGCCGCCGGCGCCCAAGCCGCCGAAGCCGACCAGGCTCCCACCCGCGCTCAGGTTCAAGCCGAGCTGCAGCAAGCCAAGGTTTCGGGCCAATACACGTTCGGCGAAGAAGGCTACCCCGCCCCCATCGCCCAGCATTCCAGCCTGACGTCGCAGCAAGTCCAGGCTGACCTGGCCCAAGCCAAGAACGCCGGCCAAGTCACCTTCGGCAACATGGACTACCCGCCCGTCGCCGCGTCGGCTTCCGCCTCGTCGCTGACCCGCGCCCAAGTCGAATCGCAACTGGCGCAAGCCAAGGCTGAAGGCCTGGTGACCTTCGGCAACATGGACTATCCCCCCCACCTGGGCAGCTGATCCACGGGCCACGCCGGCCGTGAATCGCTACCAGGCAGCCCTCTGGCCACAAGCCAGGGGGCTTTTCTTTTGACGATTCGACGATCAATTCAGTCGTAACGACGATACCTACGGCCGTTACGCCACTTTAGCTGCTACACATCGACAGCACTCCCGCATAGGATGAGGCCACCCCCATCCCCCACATTGCAGGAGCAGCATCATGTCCACGCACACCAAGCCCATCGTTCTGCTGGGCGCCGGAAAAATCGGCTTCGCGATCGCGCTGATGCTGGAACGCAGTGGCGATTACTCCGTCCTGGTGGCCGACCAGGACGCCAATCGGCTGGCCGTTCTTGCCACGCTGGGTTGCGAGACCCGCCAGGTGAGCGACGACGCAAGCGTGGCGCGGTGCATCGATGGCGCGTACGCGGTCGTCAATGCGCTGCCGTTTCATCGCGCGATCGCGGTGGCGGGCCTGTGCGCGAAGGCCGGCGTGCATTACTTCGACCTGACCGAGGACGTTGCCAGCACCCATGCGATCCAGGCGCTGGCCCAGGACGTCGGCGGGGTGCTCATGCCGCAATGCGGCCTGGCGCCGGGTTTCATCGGCATCGTCGGCAACGCGCTCGCACGCCGTTTCGACACCTTGCTCGATTTGCGGATGCGGGTCGGTGCGCTGCCGCGCTATCCCTCCAACAGCCTGCGCTACAACCTGACGTGGAGCACCGAAGGGCTGATCAACGAATACTGCAACCCGTGCGAGGCGATCGTCGACGGTCAACTCACCAGCGTGCCCGCGCTTGAAGGCTACGAAACCTTCGCGCTGGATGGGGTGGAGTACGAAGCCTTCAACACCTCCGGGGGCCTGGGCACCCTGCCCGCCACGCTGCTGGGCCGTGCTCGCAACGTGGACTACAAGTCGGTGCGCTACCCCGGCCACTGCAGCATCATGAAGCTGCTGCTCAATGACCTGCGCCTGCGCGACCGCCGCGATCTGCTCAAGGACATTTTCGAGTCCGCCATCCCCACCACCGAACAGGATGTGATCGTCATCCAGGCGTCGGCCTCGGGCTACCGCCACGGCCGCCTTGAGGAAGAGTCGTATCCGATCCGCGTGTTCGGGGCGGAAGTGGACGGCCACCGCCTCAGCGCGATCCAGTTGTCCACGGCCGCGGGCATCTGCGCCGCGCTGGACCTGGTGTCCCAGGGCGTGTTGCCACAGCAGGGCTTCGTGGGGCAGGAGGCCATCGGCCTGGACGCCCTTTTGAGCAACCGGTTTGGCCGCATTTACGCCGGCAAGCCGTTGGCGCTGGCCGGATGCGCCGTGGCCGACCGCTAACGGCGGCATCGCGCCCGGCGGCGTGCCACGCTACGTCCAGCCTTCCAGGCGCAGCGTTGCGCGCACCAGGCGCTGTTCTTCCTGCTCGATGTCGGACAGGCTCTGACGAACGCTGTCGACATGCTCGGCCGCGGCCTTGCGGGCCTGTTCCGGCTGGCGCCCGATCACGGCATTGAAGAGCCGCGTGTGCTGACGGTCGATCTGCCGCTTTTCGGGCTCGCGGTGGTACAGGTTGTTCACACAGGCGAAGACCGATCCCAGCAGCAGATCCGTCAGCGATTGCAGCGTATGCACCAGCACGGGATTGTGCGACGCCTCGCAGATCGCAAGATGGAACGCGTGGTCCAGGTGGGCGTGCGTGGCGGTGTCGGTCGCGGCGCCCTGTGCGGACACCATCTCGTCATACCGGCGCCGGATCATGATGAAATCCGCCTCGGTACCCCGGATGGCCGCCAGCCGCGCCGAGTCGGCCTCCAGCAACGACCGCACTTCAAGCAGGTCGTACAGCGTGCGCGGCTGGGAATTGAACAGGTGCATCAGCGGGCCCGCATCCACTTTTGATATCTGCGCGACGAACGAGCCCTTGCCCTGTGCCGTATGAATGATCTCGCGGGCCCGCAGCAGCTTCAGGCCTTCGCGCAGCGCCGTGCGCGAAACGCCCAGCTTTTCGGTCAGCCGGCGTTCGGACGGCAAGGCTTGGCCGGCCTTGAGCACGCCGTCCAGGATCAGGCGCTCGATACGTTCGGCCACTTCGTCCGCCACCTGGCGGGGTTTTTCTTCGATTTCCGCGTGCATGCAATCTCCGCACCAGTGGTATGACCATGCGCGGTCGGCGCTCGCGCGGCTCGGCCATGCCTCGGTAAGTGGCTGATATCAAACCACAAAAATCCGGACTTTGCCCGAAGGGCTTTCAACAAACTGGTATGACCAGCGGGTTTTCGTATGGACATCGCAGCGGACGCGGACGATGATGTCAGCACCCCTCACCCGGCGCGCCGCGCTGGTCAGCCTTACTTATCGCCAGAGACCCGCATGACTCAACGCATCCAGCACCACGGCCTGCAAGTGGCGGCCAATCTCAATCAATTCATCGAACAGGAAGCGCTGCCCGGCTCCGGTCTGGATGCCGACGGCTTCTGGCAGGGCTTTGCTGCCCTGGTGCACGATCTGGCGCCAAAAAACCGGGCACTGCTCGCCGAGCGCGACCGCCTGCAGGCCGAGCTTGATGCCTGGCACCGCGCGCATCCCGGACCCATCGCGGACGCCGCGGCGTATCGCAAGTTCCTGGAAGGCATCGGCTACCTGCTGCCGCAACCGGCCAACGTGCGCGCCACCACCGACAACGTCGACACCGAGATTTCGCAACAGGCCGGCCCGCAACTGGTCGTGCCGATGTCCAATCCGCGCTACGCGCTGAACGCTGCCAACGCACGCTGGGGCAGCCTTTACGACGCCCTTTACGGCACGGATGCCATCCCCGCGACGCCCGGCGACACGGGCAAGGGCTACAACCCCGAACGCGGCGCCGCCGTCATTGCCCGCGCGCGCAGCTTCCTGGATACTGCGGCCCCGCTGGCGCAAGGCTCGCACGCCGATGCCAAGGGCTACACCGTCGAGGGCGGCCAGCTTCGCGTGGCGCTTTCGACCGGCGCGACGGGATTGAAATCCGGCTCGCAGTTCGTCGGCTATCAAGGCGATGCGTCCGCCCCCACGGCGATCCTGCTGAAGAACAACGGCCTGCATTTCGAAATCCAGATCGACCCCGCCAGCACCATCGGCAGCACCGACGCGGCGGGCGTCAAGGACGTGGTCGTCGAAGCGGCGCTCACCACCATCATGGACTGCGAAGACTCGGTCGCGGCTGTCGACGCCGACGACAAGGTCCAGATCTACCGCAACTGGCTCGGCCTGATGAAGGGTGACCTGACCGAGGAAGTCACCAAGGGCGGCAAGACCTTCACCCGCAAGCTCAATGCCGACCGCAGCTACACCCGTCCCGACGGCTCGGCGCTGACGCTGCATGGCCGCTCGCTCATGTTCGTGCGCAATGTGGGCCACCTCATGACCAACCCGTCCGTGCTGGACCGCGACGGGCAGGAGATCCCCGAAGGCATCCTGGACGCCGTCGTCACCAGCCTGGCTGCAGTGCAGGACCGCAAACTCAAGCTCAATTCGCGCACGGGTTCCGTCTATATCGTGAAACCCAAGATGCACGGCCCCGCCGAAGCCGCGTTCGCCAGCGAACTCTTCGATCGCGTCGAAGACCTGATCAAGGTGCCGCGCAATACCCTGAAAATGGGCATCATGGACGAAGAGCGCCGCACCAGCGTCAACCTGAAGGCCTGCATCGAAGCCGCCGCCTCGCGCGTTGCCTTCATCAACACGGGTTTCCTGGATCGCACCGGCGACGAAATGCATTCCGGCATGGAGGCCGGTCCCATGCTGCGCAAGGGCGACATGAAGTCCAGCGCCTGGATCACCGCCTATGAACGCAACAACGTCCTGGTCGGCCTGGACACCGGTCTGCGCGGCCGCGCCCAGATCGGCAAGGGCATGTGGGCCATGCCCGACCTGATG
>DALZRX010000039.1:13270-15925 GCA_032015805.1 Achromobacter sp. | reverse complement strand
CCGGAGGGCGCGGCTCTCGGCCCGCGCGCAAGCGGACGCGCGCTTCCGGAGGCTGAGGCAACGCGCTTGCGCCTGCAGGGCCGGTCCCGCCGGCGGATTTACCAGGAGGTCGTGTACGCGCCGGGAAACTGCTTGGCGACGAAGGCCTTCACCTCGTCGGACTGATAGGCCTTGATGAAACGCGCGATGCGCGGATCGTCCTTGTTGTCCTCGCGCGCGGCAATGACCACGGCGGCGAACGGGGCGTCCTTGCTTTCCAGCACCAGCGCGTCCTTGGCGGGCGACAGGCCGGCCGGGATCGCGTAGGCGGAGTTCACGGCGGCGGCGTCCACGTCCTTGAGCGAATGCGGCAACTGCGCGGCCTCGATCTCGACGAACTTCAGGTTCTTGGGGTTCTCTGCGATATCGAAGATCGACGCCGTCACCGTCACGCCGTCCTTCAGTGTGATCAGCTTGGCGGCCTGCAGCACCAGCAGCGCGCGGGCGCCGTTGGTCGGGTCGTTGGGGATGGCCACCTTGCCGCCTTGGGGCAGGTCGTCCAGCGACTTCACGCGCTTGGAATAGATGCCCATCTGCTGCACCACCGCGGTCGCCACCGGCACCAGCTTGTAGCCGCGCGCCTTGTTCTGCGATTCCAGGAAAGGCTTGTGCTGGTAGATGTTCACGTCCAGTTCCTTGGCGTCCAGCGCGGCGTTCGGCTGGATGAAGTCGCTGAACTCGATGAGCTTGACCTTCAAGCCTTGCTTGGCGGCAACCTGCTGCACGACTTCGCCGATCTGCGCATGCGGGCCGACGGTGACGCCCACTTTGAGTTCGGCGTCTTGCGCCATCGCCGAGGTGCCGGCAAAGCCGATAAGGGTGGCAAAAACGGCGAGGGAATGGCGAAGGCGCATGGAGGTCTCTGAAGGTGGTAAGAATGACCCCGGATTCTAGTGAGCGCGCTTCAAAACCGGAAGCGATGAATATTCATATTGATATGCGGATTTCGATATAAACACCGCAATGACAGCGCCCGCGCATGCGGACACAATAGAGCCTGCTTTCATCCACCCTGGCCGCCATCCATGTCCACCACCACCGAACTCCACCCGCACGCACGCGCGCTGCTGGCCGACCACTACGCCGCCGTCGACGCCGACCTGCCCGCTTTGCTCGACCTGCTGTTCGCGCGCAGTGCCGGCGAAGACTGGCACAAGGCCGGCACTTTCAAGCATCACCTGCTGGGCGTGTACCGCACGCTGGCGCTGTGGAACCAGCCGCGCGAAGTGCGCCTTCTGGGCCTGTTCCACAGCGTCTACGGCAACGAGTACGTGGACCTCACGTTGTTCGACCGCGAACGCGAGCGCAACACGCTGCGCGACGTGCTGGGCGCCGAAGCCGAGGAATGGGTCAGCCTCTTTTGCGCCATGCCGCGCACGAAGTTCGTGCAGACCATCCTGCAAGGCGTGGGCACGGGACCCGAAGGCCTGACGCTGGAAGGCGCTGACGGGCAAATCTTCAAGTTCACGCCGCGCCAGGTCGCGGCGTTCACGGTCGTTTCGGCCGCCGACATGGGCGAGCAATGGCATAGCTGGCAGGACGAGATCTTTGCCAGCTATCCCCAGCAGCAACGCCGCGACCTGAAGACGAACTGGGCGTCGTCGCTGTGGCCCGGCCCGCTCAAGCCGCCGTCGAACATCCTGTCGATGCTGTCACACCTGCTGGCGCCGCTGTCGCGCATGCCGCAGGACACCAGCATTCCGATCCCGCCCGCCTTCGACCATTGCCGCGCCACGCTGAGCCGGCGCGACGAAGCCGCAGCCAGCGCGCTGTATTGGCAAGTCATCACGCGCATGCATCCCCTGACCGAAATGGACAGCGCGCGTCACATGCTGGAGGCTGCGGTGGAACACAATCCGTGGGTAGGCGAGCCGCGCCTGCTGCTGGCGCAACTGGCGCTGACGTCCGGGGATTTCGAGGCCGCGGAACAGCACGCCGCCGCTGGCCTGGCCGCGCTGCAAGCCTGGGGCACGGCGTGGGACAAGCGCATCGAATGGGCCGGCTGGATGGCCTGGGCGCGCATCGAGCTGCAAAACGCCCGCGCCCGCAAATGGCCCGAGAACCTGGCCGCGCTGAACGGGCTGGGGCTGGTGGAGTAACCGGCAGCGGCCAGAAAGGCCGCTCCCCGCGCCGGCGCATGACCTCGCCGCGCCTCACATGCGAACAGCCCCGCGGATGCGGGGCTGTTTGCTTGGAATGCTGCGACGGGCTACCGGCCCCTGACGTCCTACGCGCTGTTAAGTGCCTTCCCAGCGCGGACCGGGCACGGCGATGTCGAACAATTCCAGCACGCGCGCCACGGTGTGGTCCACCATTTCCTCGATGGACGCGGGCCGGTGATAGAACGCGGGCAGCGGCGGGAAAACGATGCCGCCCATTTCTGTCACGGCCGTCATGTTGCGCAGGTGAGCCAGATTGAATGGCGTCTCGCGCACCATCATCACCAAGCGGCGGCGCTCCTTGAGCGTGACGTCGGCGGCGCGGGTGATCAGGTTGTCGGACAGGCCGTGCGCCACGGCCGCCAGCGTGCGCATCGAGCACGGCACGATCACCATGCCCGCGGTCTGGAACGCGCCGCTGGCCAGCGTGGCGCCCACATCGCGCACGCTGTGCACG
>DALZRX010000039.1:0-13260 GCA_032015805.1 Achromobacter sp. | reverse complement strand
GACATCATGGCGGCTGACATCGAGTTCGTGCTTGATGTTCAGCACGCCCGAGGCGGAAACCACCAGATGCGTTTCGACGTCTTCGACGTTGCGCAGCGCCTGTAGCATGCGCACCGCGTAGAGCGCGCCGGTGGCGCCCGTGATGCCGACGACGAGCCGCCGCATGATGGTCTTAAGCCGTGGCGCCGGATTGCTCCAGCAGCGTCTTCAGTTCGCCGGACTCGTTCATTTCATTCATGATGTCCGAGCCGCCGATGAACTCGCCGGACACATACAACTGCGGAATGGTCGGCCAGCTCGAGAATTCCTTGATGCCCTGGCGGACTTCGTCGTCCTCCAGCACATTGACGGTGACGAGCTTCTTCACGCCACAGTTCTTGAGGATCTGGATGGCCTTGCCGGAGAACCCGCATTGCGGGAACTGGGCGGTGCCCTTCATGAACAGCACGACGGGGTGCTGGGTAACGGTTTCGCGGATGAATTCTTGAACGTCGCTCATGGTGGTCTCTTGGACTGGCAAAACGGAATGGGTCAATTATAGGTACTACCGGGAAAACCACCCGATTACCCCGGCGCGGCGCCGGTAAATCGGGGTATCACCTAGGGATACTGCAACAGCGCGTTTCAGTTACCGCCCCAACGGCCGCCGGCCGCCCGAGATCCGTTCGATACCTGCCAGATCCTGGCGGCTGTGCACGTCTTCGAACCCGCCTTGGTGCAGCATGTCGCGCACCTGTGCCGCCTGGTCCCAGCCGTGTTCCATCCAGAGCGCGCCGCCGGGCTTCAAGTGGGCGTTCGCCCCCCGGATGATGCGGGCCAGGTCATCCAGGCCACCCGCCCCGTCGGTCAGCGCGCCGCGCGGCTCGAAACGCAGGTCGCCTTGGTCCAGGTGCGGATCGTCGCTGGCGACATAAGGCGGATTGGAGACGATCAGGTCAAAGCCCTCGCCGGGCGGCACCGCCTCGTACCAGCTTCCTTCCACGAAGCGCACCGCCGCGGCCAGGTCCCAGGCGTTCGCGGCAGCCACGGCCAGCGCGGCGGCGCTGACATCCGAGGCCATTACCCGCGCGTCGCGCCGCGCCAGCGCGATCGACACCGCGATCGCCCCGCTGCCCGTTCCCAGATCCAACACCATCGGCCCGGTGATGCCATCAATGCATTGCAATGCGGTTTCAACCAGCACTTCGGTGTCGGGACGCGGAATCAGCACATCAGGCGTCACCCGGAACAGGTGCCCCATGAATTCGCGCCGTCCGATCAGGTAGGCCATGGGTTCGCCGGCCAGGCGGCGCTGCGCCAACGCCTCGTACGCCGCCGCCGTCTCGGGCGCCAGCGCATCGGTGTCGTGCGCCAGCAGCCACGCGCGCGGCTTGTCCAGCACGTGCTCCAGCAGCATGCGCACTTCCAGGCGCGGCAGCCGCGCATCGAGCAGCAGGCTCTTGATCTGGGGCGCGGTCATCGCGTCGGCCTCAGATGTCGTCGCCCAGCGCGGCGAGCTGTTCGGCCTGGTGTTCGGCGATCAGCGCGCCGGTCAATTCCTCGAGGTCGCCTTCCATGATCTGCTGCAGCTTGTAGAGCGTCAGGTTGATGCGGTGATCGGTCACGCGGCCCTGCGGATAGTTGTAGGTGCGGATGCGCTCGGAGCGGTCGCCCGTGCCGATGAGGCTCTTGCGCTCGGCCGCTTCCTTGCTCTGGCGTTCGCGCTCTTCCTTGTCTTTCAGACGCGCGGCCAACACCTGCATGGCCTTGTCCTTGTTGCGGTGCTGCGAGCGGTCGTCCTGGCATTCCACCACCAGCCCCGTCGGCAAGTGGGTAATGCGCACGGCCGAGTCGGTCTTGTTGATGTGCTGGCCGCCCGCGCCGCTGGCGCGGAAGGTGTCGATGCGCAGGTCGCTGGCGTTGATGACGATCTCGGACATGGCGTCGGCTTCGGCCATGATGGCGACCGTGCACGCCGACGTATGGATGCGGCCTTGCGCCTCGGTTGCCGGCACGCGCTGCACGCGGTGCGCGCCTGATTCGAACTTCAGGCGGCCATACGCGCCGTCGCCGTCAATGCGCGCGATCACTTCCTTGTAGCCGCCGAGTTCAGAGGCGCTTTCGGACATCAGCTCGACGCGCCAGCCACGCTGTTCCGCGTAGCGCGTATACATGCGCAGCAAATCCCCGGAGAACAGCGCGCTCTCGTCGCCACCCGTGCCCGCGCGGATTTCCAGGAAGACGCTGCGCCCGTCATTGGGATCGCGCGGCAGCAACAGCAGTTGCAGCGCCGCCTCCAGCGTCTCCAGCTTGCCGCGTCCGGTCTTGATCTCGTCCTCGGCCATCGCCTTCATGTCGGGCTCGGACAGCATCTCCTGCGCGGTCGCGATGTCCTCTTCGGTGCGGGCGAACGCCGTGAAGGCTTCGACCACCGGTTCCAGTTCGGCGCGCTCGCGGGAAAGCTTGCGGAAGCGATCCATGTCGGACGCGGTTTCCGGTTCGGCGAGCAAGGCATCGACCTCGATCAGGCGATGGCACAAATGCTCCAGCCGGCTGCGCATGGAAGATTTCATGAGGGGAAGACCAAAGAGAAGACAGGAAAAGCGGGCGCCCACAAAGCGAACGCCCGCCATGAGGCGGGGCGTTGGGCAGAGCCGCTAACGGCGCGAGTCGCGGCCGGGGAAGAGGCGCGGCATCCAGGCAAGCAGTTGCTTGCGGTCGTCGCCTTCGCTGCGGTTCAGCGCCGCGAGCGGGCCGTGCAGGTATTTTTGGGTAAGGCCATGCGCCAGTTGCTCGAGCACGGCTTCGGGCGATTCGCCCCGCGCCAGGAGGCGGCGGGCGCGTTCAAGTTCCGCGGCGCGGACGTCTTCGGCGGCTTGGTGCAGGTCGCGGATGACGGGCACCACTTCGCGGGACTGCATCCAGTGCATGAAGCCCTGGACGCGGGTTTCAATGATGGCCTCGGCCTGCACCACCGCGGCGCGGCGGGCGTCGGTGCCGGTCTGCACCAGCCGGCCCAGGTCGTCCACCGAATACAGGTAGACGTCGTCCAGGCGGCCGACCTCGGGCTCGATATCGCGCGGCACGGCCAGATCGATCATCACCATCGGGCGGTGACGGCGCAGGCGCGTGGCCCGTTCCACCATCCCCAGGCCGAGGATGGGCAGGGAGCTTGCCGTACAGGAAACTATGACGTCGAATTCGGACAGGCGCTCGGTCAGGTCGGACAGCTTCATCGTGCTGGCCGAGAAGCGGTTGGCCAGCAGTTCGGCGCGCTCCGCCGTGCGGTTGGCCACCACCATGCTGCGCGGACGTTGCGCGGCAAAGTGCGTGGCGCACAATTCGATCATTTCGCCCGCGCCGATGAACAGCGTGCGGGCCTGGTCCAGATTGCCGAACACGCGCTCGGCCAGGCGAACCGCGGCGGCAGCCATGGACACCGACTCCGCGCCGATGGCGGTCTGGGACCGCACTTCCTTGGCGACCGAGAAGGTGCGCTGGAACATCTGGTGCAGCAGGGTGCCAAGCGAACCGGCTTCGCCGGCGGCGCGCACCGCGTCCTTCATCTGGCCCACGATCTGGGTTTCGCCCAGCACCATGGAATCCAGGCCGCTGGCCACGCGGAAGGCGTGACGCACGGCGTCGTCTTGATGATGGCGATAGAGGTGCGGGCGCAGCGTGCCGGCGTCCAGGCGGTTGTGTTCAGCCAGCCAGGCGGGCAACTGATCCGCCACGTGGCCGTCGGCCGCGCAGTAGATCTCGGTGCGATTACAGGTGGACAGGATGGCGGCTTCGCGGACAGAACCGCCGAACGCCGAACGCAAGCCTTCGAGGGCGGGCTTGACCAGATCGACGGGCATGGACACGCGCTCGCGGACCGAAACCGGCGCGGACGTGTGATTCAGACCGAAGGCAAGGACAGCTACCGACATGTGTGAGGGATGGCTGAAGCCACCCGCGGCTAAGCGTTAAGTACTGCCAATAAAGTACTGCCACTATAAGAACAATGTGTCGCAGCCCGCTTGTCGCGCATCAAGAGCGGGAAAGCATCCGGCTGTAACAGCAAAACCGCTGGTGATTATACTCCTGCGGGTTATCCCCAGGCCACTTCCGTCCCCGATCGCGGGCAGAAGGGCAGGATTCGTGCCGTGGACCCAACAGTCCGGCCGCGCGTCCGCCCGTACACGGCTGAAATACCCCGGGGGACAAAAAAGAGAGACGCTTCACCCACTCGGCTGGCGCAACGCCAAAAATTTGTGTATAGTTGCGGACTTCGTTGGCCTGGTAGCTCAGTCGGTAGAGCAGAGGATTGAAAATCCTTGTGTCGGTGGTTCGATTCCGCCCCAGGCCACCAAAAGAATTTCCGGGAATTTCGGTTCCCACAGAAACCCAGCCTCGCGCTGGGTTTTTTGTTGGTGGCGGCAAGTGTGATGGCACATGCCGTGGCAAATGCGCCCCACCTGTCCCGACATTTTGTGTATAGTGGCGGGCTTCGTTGGCCTGGTAGCTCAGTCGGTAGAGCAGAGGATTGAAAATCCTTGTGTCGGTGGTTCGATTCCGCCCCAGGCCACCAAAGAATTCAGATCTTCGCCATGCCGAAGAGACTTTCCCCAGGTCGAGATGCTGCTCTCCCGACATCCAACGACTGGGTGCCCGCGGAGACATTGCCGCCAAGCGCCGCTGCGCACAAAGCCCCATCAACACGTCCGATTTCATCGCCCGCGAGGTCTCCGTGCGTAAATATCGATCGATTGCTCCTGTGAATGGCCGTTTGCGCCGACTGAACCGTCGACAGCGCAAGAAGTTGCACGTCGGTGAATTTCAAGACCTTCTTTTCGAAATTCGCGGGTCGCTCGTCAGCGACATCGATGACGGCGACGCTCTCCTCGACGCGTTTATTGCGTGGATCGAAAGCTGCGACCTCTACTTTGCCGGCAACATCGGCCGAGGCAAGATCGATGGCATGGTGCTCACCAACGCGGGATCTCCAACTGAAGAGCAGCGGCAATCCGTCGTCCGCTGGTTCAAGGAGCGGCCAGAAGTCGCCGAAGTCGAGGCGGGCGACTTCCAAGATTCCTTTTACGGTTACGACTAAGCATTGGCTAGATGCGACGCTCGCGACCTACGTCGGCGTCAACAAAGCCCAGCCAGAGACGGCTGGGCTTTTGTTTCCGCGCAATGGTACGGATCCCTATCCTAGTTCCAGGTGCTGCCTGCTCGTCCAGTCAACATGGCGCCGGCTTCTGGAACTGGCTATTAAAGCTATTCAAATATCTACGCAGCTACCGCGTAGGTCCGTGTGGACTGCTGCGCAATCAGCCACGTTTTTGGAAAAAACCTTCCACTGTCCGGCTACACGAAAGTGTCCGACATCTTTCATTGCTGCCTTCGACGTCAACTTGATCACGGGATCTGCTCAATATCTGCTCAATGTTGAGCAGACGCCGATGCGCTGCCAGCCTGACGATGGGTACGACTGCCTTCTGTCCAAGAACCCTTGGGTTGATTGCTCCTCGTTCACAAACCTGTGCGTCACTGAACGCACCCTTGGAACTCAGCCCCTTAACGTTTTCAGGCGTTCCATGACGAGATCGGCACGCTCTGGCTCGGCAAGAAGACCTGGCAGCACATTCGCAAAGTCGGGGTTTTCGACGAGCTGGGCAAATGCTGCGCCCATGGCCTGGCGCAACGCTGCGGGCGAGGCGGCAAGTTCCTCAGCCAATTCCTCACGCCCATCCACGATGTTCAATATATCTTCCAAGTCGTGGCTGTTCATGAAGTCACCGCCTCCCCGGCCAGCAAACGCCTCCAGCTTTGTGGCGACAAAGGCGACGGCGCTTATCAGCTTGATCGTCACCCCCCTTTCCAACTCCATGTCGCTAGCCGTCTCGACCGCGTAGGAATACCAGCGATTGGAAAAGCCCAGGATTTCCGGATGAACGGGCATGAGATCAAAAAGGACGCCGGATTTCTTGTGCACCCAGCGGCAAATGACATCGCTGCTGACATCGCGCGCAAATCCACGCGCCGCAACCGCTTCTTCGAACCGATGGAACGCCGCACGATTGGCCTCCAGCACGGCATCCACGTCGCGTGTGGCGCGGACGGGGTCCGCCAAAGGGTCCGTTATCAGCAGGCCCGCAACCGCGCCCCCGACAAATACAACTTGTTCGCGCAATTCGCCCAGCGCCTTGGCGATGCTGCGTAAATAGGGCAAGTTGGGGTCATCCGTTCGCATCGGTGGCTCCCGCATCGGCGCGCATCAGTTCGATCTCCAAAAGTTTGGTGGCGAGGGTGCGCTCGCGGGTTCTCCCCGTGCGCAGGGCATCCACCAACGCCAGCATGCGGTGCAGGGCCGGGTCCGCAAGCGCGGCCTGCGGCGCCGTGGGATAAAGAGGCGAAAGTGCCGGTCCCTTAGAGGCGCCTGTTGGGTGAGCCCAGACGGGGGCTTCTCCTGGCGCGGCGTTCATGTGGCTGGCCAGTGGCTCCGCACCGAAGGCTGTGGGAACGCCCCGCTTGACCGGCCCCGGCGTGGCGGGCCAGACATATCGCACGCCATGCACGACAAACTCCAGGAGGTTCCCTCGTACTGGCCGCCATTGGCCGCGTGCGGGCGCCACCGCCAAGCCTGACGCGACAGCGCGCTTGACGCTTGCGTGGGTCTCTGAGGCGCTCATGTACAACGCCGATCCCAGCGCGGCATAGGTCCAGTGCTGCGGCGGATGGGCAGCAGCCTTTAGAAGTACCAGCAGGTCTTGGGGTTTCAGATCCATAAACAAGATATTCGCTATTCGCGAATAGCAAATATCACCGATGAGACGACTTTTTGCAACTGCTGTATTCGCCGCCCAACGTCAGATGTGATTTCCATGCCAGGAGCTCCCGGCGCGAGTGCCATCCGCCCCTCACGCACCGCCCCCTTCTTGCCCGCCGCATTTCGCGATATCGTGACATGCCGCCGTCCGCAGCAGATCACCGTAACCGCAAGTCCGTACCCACCACGGAGTTCGCGATATGCGCCCTCGCGCACGAATCCTCTTCTGCCTCTTTGGACTGGCCATGGGATGGGCGCGCTTGGCGCTTGGGGCGGACGCTGCGGCGCCTGCCCTGCCTGCGCCCGCCGCGATCCAGATGGCTGAAATTCCCCTGCGGGCCGACACGGACCTGCGCTATGCCGAGGGCGTCCTGCAGCGCGCCGCCACGGCGAATCCTGTTTCGTCGTTCATGCCCCCGCTGGATGCGATCGCGCAGTCGGTCGACAAGAAACTCTACGAATTCCAGACCGTTCAATTGCAGAACCTGCCCATCATGCGGCTCGAGAGCCTGGAGCGGCATTGGCTGTTCGACGTGCGCCGGTTGGCGCGCTGGCAGGCCGACATGCGGCAGGCAACGGCGTGGTACGCCGGCGATGCCGCCGAACTGCTGCGGCGGCGCAGCGCCTGGCAGGCGATCAAGGACGCGCCGGCCGCGGCGGGACTGCCGGCCGCGCTGGCCGACCGGGTCGATGTGGTGATCGCGCAATTGACGGCGGCCAGCCAGGCGCTTTCCGGGCCGCTGTCCCGGCAGGTCGAGCTGGCGCAACGGTCCGACGCCATCGAAGAGCAGATCAAGGCAGGCCAGCGCCAAGTGACAGATGCGATTGACTATGTCGACGCCCGCCTGTTGCGGGTCGACTCCCCGCCACTCTGGGCGATCTCGCCCGACAAGGGCGCGTCGCCAAGCACCCTGGCCTTGCTGCGCGACGGGTTGGAAATCGAACTGCAGTTTGCCCGCGAGTACAGCGCCGCCGGCACGGGCAACCAACGCGCCCTGCACGCCCTGCAACTGCTGCTGCTGCCGCTGCTGCTGTGGCTGGCCCACAAAAGCCGCACCGCCATCCGCACGGGCGTCATGAGCGAAACGTCCGCTGGCGTGCTCGGCCGGCCGGTATCCACGTGGGTGCTGCTGTCCATGTTGGGTGTCCTGGCCCTGGAGCCGGATGCGCCGCTGATGGTGCAACAAATCGCCCTGGTGCTGGCAGCGGTGCCGGTGCTGCGCCTGCTCCCGCCCGCCAGCCGCCGCCATCTGGATCATTGGCCGCGTGTCATCACGGGGCTGTTCCTGGCCGAACGGCTGGGGTTTCTGTTCCTGGCCAACACGTTGTATTACCGCCTGTCCACCGTCGCCATGGCGGCGCTGGCGCTGACGGCCATTCTGTGGCTGCTGGCGCGCGGCAGGCGCCATGGATATCCGCCCGGCTCCGAACGCCTCGTGCGCGCGCTGCGCGCCGTGGCGTGGGGCGCGGCCGCGTTGCTGTGCGTGTCGCTGGTCGCGAACGTGGTCGGCAACGTCTCGCTGTCAGAAATGCTGACCAGCGGCATCATCGGCAGCGGGTACTTCGGACTGGTGCTGTACGCGGGCGTCACTGTCATCATCACCTTGCTGCAGCTACTGCTGGCGCGCCAGGGCATCTCCCGCTTCCGATTGGCGCGCGAACACGCGCCCCCGCTGGTGCAGCTTCTGATCCGCCTGCTGACCGCCGCCGCGGTGGTGGGCTGGGCGGTCTACACGATGGACCGCTTCCGCGTCCTGCGCACCACCTACGCGGTGATGACACAGGTCTTGTCCTACACGCTGGAATTCGGCCAGATCTCGATCAGCCTGGGCAACATCCTGATCTTCGCCATCTCGGTGGTGATCGCATTCTGGGCCGCTCGCACGATACGACTCATCCTGCACGACGAGGTGCTCACCCGCATGTCGCTGCCCCGCGGCGTCGGCAACAGCATCGCCTCGCTGTCGTATTACCTGGTGCTGCTGCTGGGGCTGGGCATCGCGCTGTCCGCGGCGGGATTTCAGACCAACCAGCTCACCATCGTGTTCGGCGCCCTGGGCGTCGGCATCGGCTTCGGCCTGCAGGGCGTGGTGAACAACTTCGTGTCAGGCCTGATCCTGATGTTCGAGCGACCCATTCAGCCGGGCGACGTCGTGGAAATCGGCGGCACCTCCGGCCAGGTGCGCGACATCGGCATGCGTGCCACGCGCATCAAGACGTTCGAGGGCGCCGACGTGATCGTGCCGAACGGCACGCTGCTGTCCGACCATCTGACCAACTGGACCATGCTCGACCGCAGCCGCCGCATCGAGGTCAGCATCGGCCTGGCTTACGGCACCGAGCCCCGCCAAGTGCTTGAACTGCTGGACAGCGTCGCGCGCCAGACGCCGGGCGTGGTCACGGAGCCGCCGCCCATGGTGCTTTTCATGGGGTTTGGCGCCAGCACGCTGGACTTCAGCTTGCGGGCGTGGACGTACGACTTCGACCGGTGGATCGAGATCCGCAGCGACATGCTGGCACGGATGTATGACGCGCTCAGGGAGGCGGGCATCCACATCCCGGTTCCGCAGCGGGATCTGCATTTGCGCAGTGTGTCGGACGAAGCCAGCCGCGCGATCTTCGCCGCCAGGCCGCCCGGACCGGACACCGCCCATTCCGGATGAAGCGGCGATGGCCCAGTGGCCCGGTCCGCCGATGGACCGATTTATGCGCCCGCCATCACCGGTACCGCCAGCCCATTCTTCACCCGGCTCATCACCACCAGCGTCGAAAACCGCTTCACGTTCGGGTTGCCCCAGAAGTGGCGCTGCGCAAATACCTCGTATTCGGCCATGTCGCGCATGGTCAGGGTCAGCACGAAATCGACCTCACCGGTCACCGACAGGCACTGCATGATCTCGGGCGCGTTCTGCATCGCGCGCTTGAACTGGTCAAGTTTGTCCGCCCGCTCGCTTTCCAGCGACACCAGCACGACCATCGTGATCCCGCGACCCACGGCGGCGGGGTCCACGACCGACACGTCCGCCGTGACCACCTTGGATTCGCGCAGCCGCTTCATGCGGCGCAGGCAGGACACCGGCGACAGGTTCACGCGTTGCGCGACGTCCTGGCTGGTGCGCTGGTTGTCTTCCTGCATGCTTTGCAGGATCTGCAGATCGAAATCGTCTAGTTCCATGGGACTCTCGGAACGCGTGGGCGTCGGGCGGGATGCGGCTATCGGCAGATTCTAATCGTGGCCGCGACGTAATCCTGCGCCAAATCGACGGGAAACTTCATTTCGGCGGCGGCGGACGCAGGAAATATTCAGAGGGCTTGCTTACACTGGGAGCCCTGTCGCCCGCGCCGCGGGATTTCCACGCTGCACCCTGCAATGCCCTCACTCCAGCTTTTCCTGCTGTTCCTGGCCGCCGATGCGGCCCTGAAGCTCACGCCCGGCCCCGACATGGCGCTCACGCTGTCGCGCGGCATGACCCAGGGATTCCGTCCCGCCTTCCACAGCGTGCTGGGCAACGTGGCAGCCGGGTTCATCCAGGTTCCCGCCGTGGTGCTGGGTCTGGCCTCCGTGCTGCGCACCTTCCCGACGCTTTTTGTCGGCATCAAGGCGGCGGGCGGGCTGTATCTGGGTTACCTGGGCGTCAAGGCGATGATCCGGTGCGCGAACGCCGCCGAGGTGTCGCTGGCAGCCCGCCCGGGCGACGCGCGCGATGCCTTCTGGCAGGGCTTCATCACCAATCTGCTGAATCCGAAGGTGCTGCTGTTCATGATCGCCTTCCTGCCGCAGTTCACCTCGCCGGACAACGGGCCGGTGTGGATCCAGATGCTGGTGCTGGGCGTCACGATGAAGGCGCTGAGCCTGCCGTACGGCAGTTTCTTCGCCTACGGTGCGTCACGCATCCGCGGCTGGGTTGGGCGCAACCCGTGGTTCCTGCGCATGCAGCAAGGCCTGCTGGGCGCGATCATGCTGGGGCTGGCGATCTACGTGCTGTATTCCACGGCGATGAATCCGCAACCCTGACCACCCGCGCCGCCGCGAACCGCCTAACCTTATTGCACCCGCCCTGCCAGCCATGACCGCCGCCACCTTGAACAACGGACACAACAGCTCCGCGCCCACCCTCCTTCCCACCCTGTCGCTGATCGGCGCCATGGCCTCGCTGTGCGTGGGCACCTCGTTCGCGAAATCGCTGTTTCCCGAGGTCGGCGCGCAGGGCACCACCGCCTATCGCATCGTGATCGGCGCCATCATCCTGCTGGCCTTCTGGCGGCCCTGGCGTTTTCCGCTGACCCGTCGCAATGCCGCCAAGATCGCGCTGTACGGGGTGACGCTGGCGTGCATGAACCTGCTGTTCTACATGGCGCTGAAAACGCTGCCGCTGGGCATCGCCATCGCCATCGAATTCACGGGGCCGCTCACGCTGGCCGTGGTGATGTCGCGGCGCGCCATCGACTTCGTGTGGATCGCCTGCGCGCTCGCCGGCCTGATCCTGCTCATCCCGACCGGACAGTCCGTCCACGACCTCGATCCGCAGGGCATTGCGTATGCGCTTGGGGCCGCGGTGTGCTGGGCGCTCTACATCATCTTCGGCAAGATGGCCGGCAACGTGCACGGCGGGCAGGCGACGTCGCTGGGCCTTTTGGCGGCCGCCATGGTCGCCCTGCCGGTCGGCGCGGCGCACGCCGGCATGGCGCTGCTGGATCCCAAGCTGATCCTGGCCGGCGTTGGCGTCGGCATCCTGTCCAGCGCGTTGCCCTATTCGCTGGAAATGGTGGCGCTGCGGCGCCTGCCGCAGAAAACCTTCGGCGTGCTGCTCAGCATGGAACCCGCGATGGGCGCGCTGGCCGGTGTCGTCGTGCTGAACGAACACCTGTCCCAGACGCAATGGCTGGCGATATGCGGCATCGTCATCGCGTCCGCCGGCTGCGCCGCGACGGCGCAACGCAGCCGCAAGGCGCCGATCCCGGCGCCCGACTGAGCTTGCCGCGGACAGCACCGCCACCGCGATCAACCAAAGCCCGCCTCGCGTTGCGGCAGGGATAGCGGGTCGAAGTCTTCCCAATGATTGTTGCGCCAGTGGCCGTTGGCGTGTTCCACGTCGGCGCCACCCGCATCGCGCAGGATGCGGCAGGCCATCATTTCACGCTGGGGCCGCGTGCGCACGGCGACCATGACGCCGGCCTGGCGGATTTCCGCGTGGGAATCAGGATTGAAGTGGCCGTGCTGGGTGGTGCCGTGGCCGGTCACCCAGAGCGCGCCAAACAGCGACCCCAGATACGCGCCGACGCCCGCGGCGGCCAGGATCGCCGCCGTGGAATCGCTGAGTTCCGCGGCGACAAAACCGCCGAACACGGCGAACACCGCGCCCACGCCGCCCGCCCCCAGATAGGCGCCCATGTCGGCGCGCCCCGCATCGGGATCTGAGCGCCGGTCGCCGCCATAGGGGAAGCGGCCGTGCTCGCCGGCGGGGTTGACGTAGAAGGTGTGGATATCCCAATCGGGAAAGCCGCTGGTGGCCAAGCGGCTGGCGGCGGCCTTGGCGGCCTCGAAGCCCTCGAAGCGGGCAGCTACGATCAAAGACATGGCAGTCTCCTCGCCCGCGGTCCGGGCCGGATGCGCATGAATTCATCGTACGCCCGCGCCGGCGCCATGCACGGCCACGTTACACCTTGCCGCGGCTGTTACGCGGCCAGGTTATTCAGCGGAGAGCCCCTTGCCCCGGATGACCCCGCCCCAGCGCTGGTGCTCCTGCCGCGCATAGGCACGGAACGCTTCCGGCGTGCTGCCAGCGGGTTCCATGCCCTGCGCCACGAGCTGCTTCATGACTTCCGGCGACGCCAGCGCCTGCCGAATTGCCTGGCTCAAGGTGTCCACGATCGGGGCGGGTGTGCCGGCCGGCGCCACCACGCCCTGCCACGCCGCCGCTTCGAAAATCGGCCCGCCCGCCTCGGCGAAGGTGGGCACGTCGGGCAGTTGCGCCGACCGTCTTGCGGCCGGCACGGCAATGGCGCGCAACCTCCCCGCCCGGATCAGCGGCCGCGCCGCGGCCAGGTCGGCCATCATCAAAGGCACGATGCCGGCCACGACATCCTGCAGCGCGGGCGGCGTCCCCTTGTAGGTCACCGCCGTCGCGCTGCCCCCGATCGTTTCCATGAACAGTTCCATTGCCAGATGGTGCGGACTGCCCATGCCCAATGACGCATAGTTGCCCGGCGGCTCGCGTTTCAGATACGCCTTCACGTGCTCCAGCGTCCGCAGCCCGGAATCCGGCGCCGTCACAAGGACGATGGGAAGCGTAACCAGCGTGGACACCGGCGTCAGGTTCTGGGGATCGTAGGGCAGATCGCCGTAGAGCCACGGATTCAGCGCCAGCGTGCTCATGCCCGCGGTCAGCACCGTGTAGCCGTCCGGCTGGGCGCGCGCGGCCTCCTGCGCGGCGACGATCGTCGCGGCGCCCGGGCGGTTCTCCACC
>DALZRX010000038.1:0-16144 GCA_032015805.1 Achromobacter sp. | reverse complement strand
GAGGCGGCCGCCGGCCCGCGTCCCGTGGCGCCCGTCGCCATCCCGGCAGACCTCCCGGGCCAGGCGGACAACGAACGGCGTTACACGTTCGAGGTTCCCTATGATCTGGCGTACTTCAGCGGACACTTTCCCGCCGCGCCGGTCGTGCCGGGCGTGGCGCAGGTCAGCTGGGCCATGTCGCTTGCCGAGCGCGACCTGCATCCTGGGCTGGAATTCGCCGGGATGGAAGCGCTGAAGTTCCAGCGGCTCCTGCGGCCCGGCGACATGGCGGTCCTGACGTTGAAATGGGATGCAGCCAAACAAAAGCTGTACTTCGCATTCACGGTGAATGCATCACCGTGCTCCTCGGGACGCATACTTCACGGGGCAAGCCATGGCGCCGCATAGGCTGTGCGCCGTCATCCCCGTGTACAACCACGGCGGCACCGTGGCGGCGGTAGTCGACCAACTCGTCACGCACGGGCTGCCCTGCGTGCTGGTGGACGACGGCTCCGAGCCTGCCTGCGCCGCGGTGCTTGACAGCGTGGCCGCACGGACGGGCGCCCACCTGGTCCGCCGCAACAAAAACGGCGGAAAAGGCGCGGCGGTTCAGGATGGCCTGCGGGCTGCGACTGCCCTGGGGTACACGCATGCCCTGCAGGTCGATGCCGACGGACAGCACGCGCTGCACGACATCCCGCTGTTTGCGCAAGCCTCCCGGGCACGGGCGGACGCGGTCATCTGCGGCGCGCCGGTGTACGGCGAGGACGTGCCCCGCAGCCGCCTTTATGGCCGCTGGCTGACGCGCGTGTGGGTCTGGATCAATACCTTGTCATTCGACATTCCCGACGCCATGTGCGGCTTTCGCGTCTACCCGCTGACAAAGGTCCTGCCGGTGATCGACCAGGGCCATGTCGGCCGGCGCATGGACTTCGACATTGCCGTGCTGGTCCGGCTGCATTGGCGCGGGGTACCCATGGCATGGCTGCCGACTCGCGTTTCGTATCCTGAGGGCGGCATCTCGCATTTCAAGGGCTTACAAGACAACGTGCTGATCAGCCGCATGCATGCGCGGCTGTTCTTTGGCATGTTGGCCCGATCGCCGGCGCTATTGTGGCGCCGGCTTGCCCGGAGCGTCAGGCCATGAGCGCTGCCGATTCGCACTGGGCCGGGCAGCGCGAACGCGGCAGTCCCATGCTGATGCGCCTGACGGCCTGGGCCGCGCGCAAGCTGGGGCGGCGCGCGGTCGCTCCCGTCGTATGGCTGGTGGTGCTGTACTTCTACGTCTTTGGCGCGCGCGCCCGCCGCGCGATTGCCTCGTACCAGCGGCGGGTGGCAGATTCCGGCGCACTCGCCACGCCGCTGCCGCGCGCCTTTCCCGTGTACCGCCAGTATCTGGCCTTTGCCGTGGCCATGCTGGACAAGCTGGACGTGTGGCAGGGCAAGATCACCATGGCGCGCCTTGACATGACGGACCCGGACGCCCTGCATGGCCAGATGGGCAATGGGCGCGGTCAAATCCTCGTGGGTTCCCACCTCGGCAATATCGAAATCTGCCGCGCGCTCGCGGAGCAGACCGGCGCGCTGCGGCTGAATGTGCTTGTCCACAGCAAGCATGCCGTTCACTTCAATCGTCTGCTCGACGAAGCCGGTGGCGGACTGCGCATGATCCAGGTCAGCGAACTGGACGCCGCCGTCATGCTGGACCTGGCAAAGCGCCTGGATCGTGGAGAATGGCTTGCGATCGCCGGCGACCGCGTCCCGCTGCACGGCGACCGCACCGTGCCCGTGCAATTTCTGGGCGCGACCGCGCTTTTCCCGCAAGGCCCGTGGCTCCTGGCCGGCCTGCTGGGCTGCCCTGTGAACCTGCTCTGCTGCACGCGTCACGACGGCCGCTACCGCGTCTTGATGGAGCGCCTGTCCGAGCGCCTCGAATGGACGCGCGCCACCCGGCAGGCACAGATCGCTGCCTGGACGCAGCGCTACGCCGACCGCTTGGCTGCGCATTGCCGCGACGCGCCGCTGCAATGGTTCAACTTCTACCCGTTCTGGAAAGACGATGCGTAAACGTGGCGCCATCGGCGCGGAAGTCGAAATTCGTGTGCCCTTCTTCGATGTCGATTCGCTCAACGTCGTGTGGCACGGCCACTATGTGAAGTATCTGGAGCAGGCGCGCTGCGAGCTGCTGGACCGGATCGGCCACAACTACGATGCAATGCGCGCAAGCGGTTATGCCTGGCCGGTTATCGACCTGCGTCTGCGCTATGCGCAGCCCGCGCAGTTCGGTCAACGCCTGGTGGTGCGCGCCGAGCTCGTGGAATGGGAGCATCGGCTCAAGATCAACTACCTGATCCAGGATGCGGACACCGGCCAGCGGCTCACGCGGGCCACCTCAGAACAGGTTGCCGTCTGCATCGCCAGCCGTGAAATGCAGTTGGCCTCACCCGCCGTGCTCGTCGCCGCGGTCCAAAGCACGCTTCAATCCCTGGAGGCCGGCGAATGACGCGCTTGTTGAGCATCGGCCAACGCTTGGCCCGCTTCCTGTGCATGCTGGCGCTGGCACTCGTGCCCTTGAGCGCCCACGCGTTCGACCTGAATGCGCTGCAGGAACAATTGCGCGCCGCGCCCATCGTGCGCGGCCAGTTCATACAGCAAAAATTCCTGCGATCCCTGCCCCAACCCCTGACCAGCCGAGGAGACTTCACGCTGGCGGCGGGCAAGGGCCTGCTCTGGCTGCTGCGCGCGCCCATCGTTCAGGAGTTGCGCATCAACGCCCAAGGCATCGCGCGGCGCGACGAATCGGGTGCGTGGCAGGCGCTGCCCCAGCACAGCGGCGCGGGACGTGAAAACCAGCTCTTCTTGTCGGTGCTGGCGGGCGACACCCGGGGACTGCAGGAGAACTTCGACCTGGCCCTGACGGGCGATGCGAAAGCCTGGCAACTGACGCTGACGCCACGCGCGGCGTTGCTGAAGCAGATCTTCGAGAACATCCAGATCAACGGCGGGACGCTTGTCGATCGCATCGAGCTGCGCGAAACGCAAGGCGACCGCAGCGTCCTGCAGATGACCGGCGCCGTGGCGGACGACACCTTGAGTCCCGAGGAACAGCGTGCATTCGCGGACTGAACGCTGGCTGCCTCGCCTCTTCAAGCTAGGGCTGTTGCTGGTACTGCTGGCAGGCGCCTGGCAATGCCGCAATGGCTGGCCCGTATCGGCCAACCTCATGGAACTGGTGCCGCAGGCCTCTGATGACGCGACGCGTCAACTGGCCGAGGCCCGCATCCAGGAACCGCTGTCGCGCCAACTCATCGCGCTGGTCGCTACCCGCGGCGCCGCCGACCCGACGCAGCCGGCGCGGCTGCTTGCGAAGCGCTGGTCGGAAAGCGGGCTCTTTTCCGTCGTTCAGGTGGAACTGAACGTCGACGTGGCAGCCATGCGCGATCAGTTGCTGGCCGGCCGCCTTGCCATGTTGCCGCTCGCGGATCGCCTGCAGCTGGACGCGGATCCTGCCGCATACGCCCAGCGGCGGGCAAGGGAATTGTCCGACCCCTTCTCCTCATCGGGCCTCGTTCCGGCGGATCAGGACTGGTTGGGCCTGACACGCCGCGCGGAACAGTCGCTGCGTCCCGGCGGACTCGTGCATTACGACATGGGATCCGGCACCCTGCAGGCGCAACACGCCGGCCGCCGTTGGGTGCTGGTGCGCGCCGAAACCCGCGGCGATGCCTTCGACGCCGACGCGCCGCAACGTATCGCCGCGCAGATCGACCAGGATCGCGAGGCGTTACACGCGGAGGGTGCTGAGATGCTGGTGGCAGGCGGCCCGTTGTACGCCGCGGCTGGCAAGGCGCAGGCCGTCGCCGAAAGCAGTTGGATCGGATCCGGCGCCACAATCGGCATCGTGCTCGTGCTGCTGCTGGCGCTGCGCCGCTGGCGCGTGCTGCTGGCGTTCGTGCCGGTCGCCGTGGGGCTGCTGACGGGCGCGGTGGCGTGCGTCGCCGTATTCGGCTCGATCCACGTCCTGACGCTGGTTATCGGCGCCAGCCTGATCGGCGTGGCGGTGGACTTTCCCATGCACTGGCTCGGCAAGCGCTTCGGGATGCCGGATTGGCAAGCCTGGCCCGCGCTGCGCCAGGTCCTGCCCGGCCTGACGATCAGCCTGGGCGCCAGCCTGGTGGGCTACATTGCGCTCGCGTTCACGCCGTTTCCCGCGCTTACCCAGACAGCCGTATTCTCGGCGGCCGGTCTGCTTGGCGCGTATGCCTGCACGGTCTGCCAGTTGCCGGCCTGGATGCGCGGCTGGCAGCCGCGGCCCTGGCTGCCCCTGCTCCGTTTCGCGCAGGCCGCGCTCAGGACTCGTGAACGGTTGGTGTCGCGGCGCGCCATCATGTGGGCGGGCGCGGCTGTTGTGGCGGCAGGCGCCGCGGGCGGCATTGCGCGTCTCGGCATCCAGGATGATCTTCGCCAATGGTTGAGCCTGCCGGCGCCTCTGATGCAGCAGGCACGGCAGATCGGCGACATCACCGGCTTCGTGCCGACGAGCCAGTTCTTCCTCGTGCGTGCCGCCGATCCCGACGAGCTGCTGCGGCGTCAGGCCAAGGTGGCACAGCAGCTCGATACGCTCGTCCAGAGCGGCGGCCTGGCCGCCTACAACGCGCTGAGCCAGCTCGTATCGCCTGCCGAGGACCAGCAAGCGCTCGGCCGCCGCCTGGCCTCGCTCGCTGCAGAGCCACAGGTCTGGAAGCCCATGACGGACCTCGGCATTCCGTTCGAGGCCGTGGCGCAGGAGCTGCGGTCGCTGGCGGCGCTGCCGGTCCTCACCATTGACGGCGCGCTGCGGGGCCCCCAGGCGGAACGCTGGCGCGCGCTGTGGCTTGGCGAACATCGCGGCGAGTACGCAGGCATGATTTCACTCCTCGGTCTGCGGGATCCGGCCGCGCTTGCGGCCATCGCACAGGCCGCGCCCGGCGTCACCCTGATCGACCGCAGCGGCGAGTTGAATCGCATGTTCGCCGCAACCCGCATCGAAGCTGCCGAACTCAAGCTCCTGTCCTACGTGGCTGCAGCCGTCCTGCTCATCCTGACCCTCGGACGCGCCGCCGCCTGGCGCATCCTTGCCGTGCCACTGGCCGCGACCGCGTGCAGTTTGGCCGCGCTGGGATACCTGGGCGAGCCATTGACACTTTTCAGCCTTTTCGGCCTGCTGCTGGTCTCCGCGATCGGGGTGGACTACGCGATCTTCATGTATGAGCGTGTCGCCGGCGCCGCCGCCAGCCTCGTCGGCATTTTGCTGGGCGCCGTCACAACGCTGCTGTCTTTCGGACTGCTTGCCCTCAGCCACACACCCGCCATCGCGAACTTCGGACTGGCCGTGGCCCTGGGCGTCGCCTTTTCGCTCCTGTGGGCGCCATGGGTCGGCCCGCCGCGTCGCGCCTGACCCCCCCTCTCTCATCAACGCAACATGGAAACATCCAGCATGGAACATCGGGAAGTCGTGGTCATCGGAGCGGGCCCCGCCGGCGCGGTCGCCGCGGCGCTGCTGAAAAGGCAAGGACATGACGTCCTGATGCTGGAGCGCCAGCAGTTCCCCCGATTCTCCATCGGCGAAAGCCTCCTGGCGCACTGCCTGGAATATGTGGAAGAGGCAGGGATGCTGCCCGCCGTCGAGGCCGCCGGCTTCCAGGTGAAGAACGGCGCCGCGTTTGCCTGCGGCGATGCCTATACCTACTTCGACTTTCGCGACAAATTCACCGACGGTCCCGGCACGACCTTCCAGGTGCAGCGCGCGCACTTTGACAAGGTCCTGGCGGACGATGCCGCCCGCCAGGGTGTCGAGGTGCGGTACCAGCAGGAAGTCACCGCCGCGGATTTCGGCAGCGCCGGGCCGCTGCTGGACGTGCGGCGCGCCGACGGAACGCGCTATCAAGTCAAGAGCCAGTTCGTGCTGGACGCCAGCGGTTACGGCCGCGTGCTGGCCCGCATGCTCGACCTGGAACGCCCGTCGTCGATGCCGCCACGCAAGGCCATCTTTACCCACATCGAGGACCGCATCGACGATCCGGGCTTTGACCGTGAAAAAATCCTGATCACGGTCCATCCCGAACAACGCGGCATCTGGTATTGGCTGATTCCGTTCTCAAACGGCCGCTGCTCGTTTGGCGTCGTGGGCGGCGAAGACCTTTTCAAAGGGGCTGACGAAGACCTGATGGCCACCCTGCGCGCCATGGCCGATGCGGCGCCAAACCTGAAGCGCGTCCTGAAGAACGCGGTTTGGGACACGCCAGCGAACACCATCGGCGGCTACTCCGCCAGCGTTACGCGGTTGCATGGCCCCGGCTATGCCCTGCTGGGCAACGCCGCGGAATTTCTGGATCCCGTGTTTTCGTCCGGCGTCACCATCGCTCTGCGCTCGTCCAAACTGGCAGCCGATGCCTTGCACCGCCAGCTCAACGGTGCCCACGTGGACTGGCAAGCCGAATTCGCCGATCCCCTGATGCTGGGCGTGGAAACCTTCCGCGCCTATGTAGAGGGCTGGTACACCGGCGAATTCCAGGACGTGGTGTTCTACCAGCAGGCCCAGCCGGAAATACGCCGCATGATCAGCTCCATCCTGGCCGGCTATGCCTGGGACACCGCCAATCCGTTCGTTGCCAACCCGCGGCGGCGCCTGCGCATGCTGAGCGAACTCTGCCGCGCCGGCGGCAAAGTCGCACAGCCTGCCTGAACCCGCCATGAACGCCGTTCCCGCCTCCTTCCTGTCCGCTTGCCGAGCCCTTGCGGTAACGCTGGCGCTGCTGGCGTTGGCCGGTTGCGCCGGTGCGCCCCCCCTCCCCGCGCGCGACATCGGATTCTCGCTGCCTCGCCAGCTTCATGTGGTGCAGACGGCGCCGGGCCAGCCCGCCGTGGACCTGCTCCTGGTGGTTCAGCGTGAAGACGCTGCCTTGCGTTGGTCGCTGTTCGATCCCATGGGCGTGCCCCAGGCGCGGCAGATGCTCGAACGCGGGCAATGGCGTAACGACGGGTTCCTGCGGCCCAATGCGCAGGCTCGGGAACTCTTCGCCGCGCTGATGTTCGCCTGGACGCCGCAAGCGGATCTGGACGCGGCCTACGGCGCGTCGTCGTGGCGCACCGTGAAGTCGCAATCCGGCGCCACACAACGCGTGCTGCAACTGAACGGCCAAGTGCGCTGGACCGTCACCTTGCCCGAAGATGCGCAGCGCCAGGCACTTTCCATCCACACCGCCGACGACGTGACATGGCGGATCGCCCCCCTGAAGGAGCAGCCATGACGACCTGGCTAGGCACACCCGGTGTCGTCTGTGCGCTCGGCGCCGGCGTCCAGGCGGTCGGCCGCGCCGCATTTGCCGGCGACACGACAGGCATGCGCGCGCAAGACGGCTGGGTGAACAGCCGCACGCTGACGCTGGGCGCCCACCCCGGCGCGCTGCCTCAACTGCCCCGCGAGCTGCCGGTCCATCATCACAGCCGCAATAACCAATTGCTGCTGGCCGCCGCCCTTCAGATCGAGGACCAATTACGCAGCGCCGTCGCGCGATATGGCGCCCCTCGCGTCGCCGTCGTGCTGGGCACCAGCACCTCAGGCGTGAATGACAATGCGCCAGCGTTTCGCCATCTTCGGGCGCACGGCGCCTGGCCCGACAGCTACGATTACCGCCGGCAGGCGCTGTCCTCGCCCGCTTCATTCCTGGCGGACTGGATGGGCGCGACGGGCCAGGCCTACACGCTCTCCACGGCTTGCACCTCCAGCGCCCGCGCCCTATTGTCCGCCCGCAGACTGCTGCAACTGGGGCTGTGCGATGCGGTGGTCTGCGGCGGCGCCGACACGCTCTGCCGCCTGACCATCAACGGTTTCGCCACGCTCGAAGCCGTCGACGAAGCGCTGTGCATACCGTTTTCCGCCAATCGCCGTGGCATCAACATCGGTGAAGCCGGCGCCCTCTTCCTGATGGAACGCGAACCCGCGGATGCGAATGCCGTGGCGCTGCTGGGCGGCGGCGCCAGCTCCGACGCCTGGCACATGTCCGCACCCGACCCGAGCGGCGAAGGCGCGCGCCGGGCCATGCAGGCCGCGCTGTGCTCGGCGGATGTGGACGCCGCCAGCATCGGCTGGCTCAACTTGCACGGCACGGGCACACAACACAATGACGCCATGGAAAGCCACGCCACGCACGCCGTGTTTCCACACGGGGTGCCCTGCGCGTCGACCAAGCCGCTGACCGGCCACACATTGGGTGCGGCTGGCGCCATGGAAGCGGTGCTCGCCTGGATCACCTTGTCCGCCGCGAACGCACAAGGTGCGCTCATGCCCCATGTCTGGGACGGGCAACCGGATCCGGCGTTGCCGGCGCTGGACTTCAGCACTGCCCAGCACCGTTACGCGACGGGCCGCCGGCGGCTGGCCATGAGCAACTCTTTTGCCTTCGGCGGCAACAATGCCAGCCTGGTGCTCGGAGGCCAGCCATGATGCCCTGGCCTGTCGCCAGCCTGCTGCCGCACGCGGGCAACATGATCCTGCTCGATACCGTGATCCGCTATGACGCGGACAGTCTCACCGCCCATGCCGTCATCCGGCCCGGCCCATATTCGCTGCCGGACGGATCCCTTCCGCCGTGGCTGGGAATGGAGTTGATGGCGCAGGCCGTGGGCGCCTGGGCCGGATGCCAGGCGCGCCAGGCGAACGAATCCGTCAAGCTCGGTTTCCTGCTGGGCACGCGGCGCTACGAATGCCAGGAAGCGTCGTTGCCCGCAGGCGCCGCGCTTACCGTGCGTGTCGAACGCGGTCTGATCGACGCCAGCGGCATGAGCGTCTTTGAATGCGAACTGCGCGACGACACGCGCGTGCTGGCGCGAGCCCGGCTCAACGTCTATCAGCCCAGCGACCCCACAACCCTTATGCAGGAAGAAGCCCCCCAATGAGCGCCGATCCAATTCTTGTCACCGGCTCGAGCCGCGGCATCGGCCGCGCCATCGCGCTGGCCCTGGCCGATGCCGGCCACGATCTGGTGCTGCATTGCCGCCAGCAGCGCGCCCACGCCGAGGCCGTCCAGGCAGACATACAGGCCCGAGGCCGCCAGGCGCGCATTCTGCAATTCGACGTGGCAGACCGCACGCAGTGCGCCGCCGTGCTTCAGTCGGACATCGAGACGCACGGGGCCTATTACGGCGTCGTGTTGAATGCCGGCCTGACGCGGGACGGCGCGTTTCCCGCCCTGACGGGCGACGACTGGGACCAGGTCCTGCGCACCAACCTCGACGGCTTCTACAACGTGATGAGCCCGCTTGCGATGCCCATGATCCGGCGCCGTGCGGCGGGGCGCGTGGTGTGCATGACGTCGGTCTCCGGCCTGATCGGCAACCGCGGCCAGGTCAACTACAGCGCATCCAAGGCGGGCCTCATCGGGGCCGCCAAGGCCCTGGCGGTGGAGTTGGCCAAGCGCCAGATCACCGTGAACTGTGTCGCGCCCGGCCTGATCGACACGGACATGATCGACGAACTGGTGCCCGTGGACGAAATCCTGAAGGCCGTCCCGGCGCAGCGCATGGGCCGTCCCGAGGAGGTGGCCGCGACCGTGGCATTCCTGATGTCGCCAGGGGCTGCGTACATTACACGCCAGGTCATCGCCGTAAATGGAGGACTTTGCTGATGAAGCGGGTAGTCGTCACCGGCATGGCCGGCATCAGCGCGCTGGGATCGGAGTGGCAGGCGGTCCAACAAGCCTTCCAGTCGGGCCGCAGCGCCATTCGCGTGATGCCCGATTGGTCGCGCTACGCGGAGCTGAACACCCGTCTGGGCGGTCCGGTCGAAGATTTCCATGCGCCGGCGCACTGGACGCGCAAGCAGTTGCGCAGCATGGGGCGCGTTTCGCAGCTTGCGGTGCGGGCGGCCGAGATCGCATTGGCCGACGCCGGCCTGCTGGGCGAGCGCAGCATCACCGATGGACGCATGGGCGTGGCGTGCGGGTCGTCCGTGGGCAGCACGGCGGAAATCCGCGCCTTCGGCAACATGCTGCTCAACGGCGTCACGGATGACCTGAACGCGAATTCATATGTGCGCATGATGCCGCACACGACCGCGGCCAACATCGGCATCTTCTTTGAACTGAAGGGCCGGATCATCCCGACCTCCAGCGCCTGCACCTCCGGCAGCCAGGGTATCGGGTACGCGTATGAAGCCATCCGCTATGGCCGCCAGGAACTGATGCTAGCGGGCGGCGCGGAAGAGCTATGCCCCAGCGAGGCGCTGGTGTTCGACGCGCTGTATGCGACCAGCCAGAAGAACGATACGCCGGAACTGACGCCCCGGCCCTACGACCGCGACCGCGACGGACTGGTCATCGGCGAAGGCAGCGGCATGCTGGTGCTTGAATCGCTGGAACACGCCCAGGCGCGCGGCGCGCACATCCACGCGGAGATCGTGGGCTTCGGCAGCAATTCGGACGGCACCCACATCACGCGGCCGGAAGCGGCGACCATGCGAATCGCCATGGAAATGGCGCTGGCCGACGCCGGCCTGCCGCCCGAAGCGATCGGATACGTAAACGGGCACGGCACCGCGACGGAACAGGGCGACGTGGCGGAGACGCAAGCGACTTCCAGCCTTTTTGGCAGCCGCATGCCCATCAGCTCGCAGAAAAGCTTCCTGGGCCACACGCTCGGGGCATGCGGGGCGCTGGAATCCTGGTTCAGCATCGAAATGATGAGAAACGATTGGTATGCGCCAACGCTGAACTTGCAGAATGTCGACCCGCTTTGCGGCGACCTCGACTATCTGGCCGGCGACGGCCGGCGCATGAACAATGAATTCGTGATGAACAACAACTTCGCGTTCGGTGGCATCAACACATCCCTGATCTTCCGGCGCTGGCCCTGATACCGGCCCGCCGCTGAACCAGCTTTCCCGCTTTTTCAACGTCTCATCAAGGAATGCAAGTCATGAATCTCCGTTGCAAGCTCGCTGGCGCACTGGTCGTGTCGTTTGCCTTGTCCGCCCCGGTGCTGGCCGCCGACCGCACCGTTCACCTGCCCATCGATACGGCCATCAAGGCTGCGCAGGATGCTGGAAAGATTGACGGCAGCGTCAAGTTCTACCTGGCCGGCACGGGTCCCAAGGGGAAGGTCGTGGAGGCCGGCGTGGTGACCAACCGCAAGACGAACGCATTCGCGAAGAAGGACGAGGAGGCTTGCCTGTGGGTGGCGCAGTCGGCCCTGATCGCCCTGCATGAGGCCGCAAAGAAGGCCGGCGCCAATGCCGTCACCAATATCGTCAGCTACTATCGCAAGAACGAGTACCGCAGCACCATCGATTACGAGTGCCACGCGGGCGCCATGGTCGCGGGCGTCGCGCTGCGTGGCGACCTCGCCACGGTGAAGTAATCCGCGCGCCCGGGCCTGCCTGGCGCATTCCCGCCCGGTTTACACTTCCTGTTTACCGCAACACCACAAAGGTTTACCGATGAGCACTGCTACGCTCAAGACCCGCCTGTCCGACTCCGTCAAGGACGCGATGCGCGCCAAGGCCACTGAGCGCCTGACCACGCTGCGTTTCCTGCTGGCTGCCGTCAAGCAGAAGGAAGTGGACGAACGCCGCGACCTGTCCGACGCCGAAATCACCGCCATCATCGAAAAGCAGATCAAGCAGCGCCGCGAGTCGATCGCCGCGTTCGAGCAGGCTGGCCGCACGGAAACCGCCGAGCAGGAAAAGGGCGAACTCGCCGTGCTGCAGGAATTCCTGCCCCAGGCCGCCACGCCCGAAGAAGTGGCCGCCGCGATTGATGCCGCGCTGGCCGAAGTCGCCGCGCAAGGCGTGACCGGCGCGCCCGCGATGGGCAAGGTCATGGGGATCCTGAAGCAGGCGTTGGCCGGCCGCGCCGACATGACCGCGCTGTCGCAACAGGTGAAGGCGCGCCTCGCGGGCTGACATGGCCCCATGCAGCGCGTGCATCGCGCGCTTGCTGCCGCCAGGGGAACCGGTCTAAAACGCCCCCCCAAACAGATCCGGCTGGCGCGACTGCTCGGCCGGATCTGCGAAGTTGCTCATTCCCACTCCCGCCAGCCGGTACAGCGTCTCCGGCGGCAGTTCCACGCGTTCACATAGCAGCCTGGCCAGGGCGGCCAGTTCCATGGCCGACGTCGGCGGCTGGGCGCAGGTCTGGCTGCGCGTAAGGATACGGAAACGGTCGGTCTTCAGCTTGAGCACCACCGTGCGTCCCAGGGCGCCTTTCTTCAGCGCCTGGTCCCACACCTTTTCCGCCATGCGGTCCAGTGCGTCCCCCACGCCTTCCAGCCGGACGTCGGTTGAAAAAGTGGTTTCGGCCGACACCTGTTGCAGCGGCTGGTCCGTCTGCACCTCGCGTTCGTCGATGCCGCGCGCCAGCTCGTAGAGCCGCCGGCCATAGCGGCCGAAATAATGCTCCAGCTCCTGGACGCTGTGCGTGGCCAGGTCGCCCACGGTCTGGATGCCAAGCTGCTCCAGGCGCGCCTGCGTGACCTTGCCCACGCCGGGCACCTTGCGCACGGGCAAGGACTGCAGGAAGGCCAGCACCTTGGTGGGACGCACCACGAAGAGGCCATCGGGCTTGTTCCAGTCCGAGGCGATCTTGGCCAGGAATTTGTTCGGCGCCACGCCCGCCGATGCGGTCAGTCCGGTTTCCTCGCGGATCTGCTGCCGGATGACCTGCGCGACCTCAGTGGCGGACGGCAGGCCGTACTTGTTGACCGTGACATCCAGGTAGGCCTCGTCGAGCGACAAGGGTTCGATGAGGTCGGTATGGCGGGCAAAGATCTGCCGCACGTGGCGCGACACGTCGCGGTAGCGATTGAAGTCGGGCGGCACGTAGATTGCGTGCGGGCAGAGACGTTCGGCCTTGATGGCGGACATCGCGGAATGGATGCCGTAACGCCGCGCTTCATAGGAGGCCGCGCACACGACCGAGCGCGGTCCCGTCCAGGCCACGACCACGGGTTTGCCGCGCAGCTCGGGGTTGTCGCGCTGCTCCACCGACGCATAAAACGCGTCCATGTCCACATGCACGATCTTGCGCGCCGACTGCGCGGACTCATGCCCCGTCATGGCCTCAATCCCGTGGCAAAAGCATATATTATGACCGGCGACAATCCGCTATCCCTTCTCGCCCACAACGGTTCCATGACTGCACCTGCTCGCCCCACGACCGACTACTTCGGCCTGACCATTCCCTTCATGCATTTCATCGGCCTGGTCCCGGAAAGCATCGCGCCGGCCTATGCCCGCACGACGCTGCCGTGGCGCGAAGACCTGACCAACAGCCGGGGCGACGTGCACGGCGGCACGCTGATGAGCGTGCTGGACTTCACCCTGAGCGCCGCGGCGCGCGGGTCCGCGGACGCCACCGAAGGCATGGCCACCATCGACATGAACACCACCTTCCTGTCTCCTGGCACGGGCGACCTGGTGATCGAAGCTCGCTGCCTGCGCCGCGGCGCGTCCATCGCCTTCTGCGAGGGCGACATCCGCCGCGCCGACGGCGAACTGGTCGCGCGCGCCACTGCCACCTTCAAGATCATCCGCCGCCGGCCGGGCGGCGACTGACCCTGCCTGCCGCGCCCTTAATTGGGCAGGTCGCGGGACGGCTTGACCGCCGGGCGCGGATCCAGCGGCATGTACGTGCTGCACGACACCAGACCGTAATACACCGCATCCTGCATCGCGCGCATGGCCGCGGCATCCCAGGTGCCCTTGCCCCACATCACGATGCGCACGTCCGTGGACTTGGGGCCCAGGGCCTTCAGGTCGACGCGCGACATCTCGCGATCGGAATATGGCGCCAGCACGCGCACCACGCCGGATTGCGCGCTCTCGTTCAGGTCGGACACGACGCGGTAGGCATTGTCGGTGCTGCGCAGGCAGGCATTGGACTGGCGGATGACCGCATCGTAGGCGTCCTTGAAGGCCACCGGCGCCTTGAATTCGCTGTGCGGCGACGCGCCGTCCTGCGAAATGCCCAGCGAGCAGCCAGCCAGCCCCAAGGCCAGCGCCGAGGCCGCGACCAGATTCCTGTACATGTAAATCTCCAGAAGAATTGCCGCGATTATCCCGCAAACGGCCTGACGGCATAAGTGGGGCCGGTTCGACACCCTTTGCGCGGCTATGGCATTATCGACGAGCCCTAGCAACGCGGATCGACATCACGGAGGTTTTCCCTTGTTCTCATTCCTGCGCACCGTCCTGGCTGCCGGCATCGTCGGCGCCACCCTGGGTGCCTGCGCCACGCAGCCGCCTCCCCGCGCCTATCCCCTGAAAGACTTCTTCCGCAATCCGGAGCGCGGATTTTTCCGCCTGTCGGATGACGGCCAGACCCTGGCCTTCATGCAGCCGACCAGCGTGGACGGCAACCCCGCCCGCATGAACATCTACGTGCAACCGCTGCAAGGCAGCCAGCTCGTGGGCGAGCCGCGCCAGTTGACCAGCGAGACCGCGCGCGACATCAGCGCCTATTTCTGGAAAGGCGCGGACGTGGTGCTGTACCAGAAGGATTTCGGCGGAGACGAAAACTTCCACGTGCTCGCCGTCAATGCCAAGACGGGCAAGATCACGGATCTGACGCCCTACGAGGGCGTGCGCGCCGGCATCGAGGACGACCTCGAAGACGATCCGGATCACGTGCTGATCAGCCACAACCAGCGCGACCCGGAGGTCTTCGACGTGTATCGCGTCAATGTCCACACCGGCGCGGCCGTGCTGGTGGCGCAGAACCCGGGCAACATCGTCGGCTGGCAGACCGACCACGCCGGCAAGGTGCGCGCCGCCGTCGCAAGCGACGGGCTGAACACCACCCTGCTCTACCGCGACGACGAAGCGTCCGACTTCCGTCCACTTATCACCACCGACTACCGCACCAGCGTCAGCCCGGCGTTCTTCACGTTCGACGACAAGAAGTTCTACGCGCTGAGCAACCGCGGCCGCGACAAACTCTCGCTGGTCGTCATCGACCCGGCCACGCCGGACGCCGAAGACGTCATCTTCACGCCGGAAGCGGTGGATCTGGACGGCGCGGCGTACTCGCGCAAGCGCCGAGTGCTCACCGTGGCGTCCTACCAGACCGACAAACCGCAGTACAAGTTCTTCGACGCCGAAACGGAAAGCCTGTACAAGACCCTCACCGAGCGCCTGGCCGGCTACGACATCGCCATCCAGGGCGGCAACCGCGACGAAAACAAGTTCATCGTCGCCGCGTACAACGACCGCACGCCGGGCGCGCGCTACATCTTCGACGCCGTCGCCGGCACGCTGACCAAGCTGGCCGACCTGAACCCGGCCATCCCCGAGGCCGACATGTCGCGGGTGCAGCCCATCAGCTATCAAAGCCGCGACGGCAGGACCATCCACGGCTACCTGACCCTGCCCGCCGGCCGGCCGCCGAAGAACCTGGCTTGCGTCGTCAACCCGCACGGCGGTCCGTGGGCCCGCGACGGCTGGGGCTACAACCCAGAAGTGCAGTTCCTTGCCAACCGCGGCTTCTGCGTGCTGCAGATGAACTTCCGCGGGTCCACCGGCTACGGCCGCGATTTCTGGGAAGCGGGCTTCGGGGAATGGGGCCTGAAGATGCAGGACGACATCACGGACGGCGTGCAATGGCTGGTCGAGCAAGGCATCGCCGACCCCAAGCGCATCGGCATCTACGGCGCCAGCTACGGTGGCTACGCGACGCTGGCCGGCGTGGCGTTCACGCCGGACCTGTACGCCGCCGCGGTCGACTATGTGGGCGTGTCCAACCTGTTCACGTTCATGAAGTCCATTCCGCCCTACTGGAAGCCCATGCTGGACAAGATGCAGGACATGGTGGGCGATCCGGTGCGCGACCGCGACCGGCTGACCGCGACCTCACCGGCGCTGCACGCGGACAAGATCAAGACGCCGCTGTTCGTTGCGCAGGGCGCCAAGGATCCGCGCGTGAACAAGGACGAAAGCGACCAGATGGTGTCCGCGCTCAAGGCTCGCGGGATCGATGTGGAATACATGGTCAAGGACAACGAAGGCCACGGCTTCCACAACGACGAGAACAAGTTCGAGTTCTACGAGGCCATGGAGAAGTTCCTGACGGAACACCTCAAGCCGTAGTGCCCGCGGTTTCCGCTTCCAGGGCATTCGCGGCGGCGGCCGGCTGGC
>DALZRX010000037.1:14509-16970 GCA_032015805.1 Achromobacter sp. | reverse complement strand
AGCAGGATCAGGACGAATTCGTTTGCGATCGCGAGCTGGCGCTGCAGGATGGCGTCTGGACGGTCAGAACGCTGTGACTAACTCCCTCTCGGAAACGAGGGGGCCGCGGGGAGATTTCCGGATTTCCCGAGAAACTCGATATTGATTCGTATCATGAGCAAGAACGTAGTCGTAATCGGCACCCAGTGGGGTGACGAGGGCAAGGGCAAGATCGTCGACTGGCTGGCGGAATCCGTCCAGGGCGTGGTCCGCTTCCAAGGCGGTCACAATGCCGGCCATACGCTGTGGATCAACGGCAAGAAGACGATTCTTCGCCTGATCCCGTCGGGCATCATGCATCCCGGTGTCACCTGCTTCATCGGCAATGGCGTCGTGCTGTCCCCGGAGGCTCTGCTCAAGGAAATCGAAGAGCTTGAGGCAGCCGGCCTGGACGTGCGTTCGCGCCTGCAGATCTCCGAGATCTGCCCGCTGATCCTCCCGTACCACGTTGCCATCGACAAGGCGCGCGAAGCGCGCAAGGGCGAAGGCAAGATCGGCACGACCGGCCGCGGTATTGGCCCGGCCTACGAAGACAAGGTCGCCCGCCGCGCGCTGCGCGTGCAAGATCTTTTCAATCCCGCGCTCTTCGACGAAAAGCTCGCCGAAGTGCTGGATTATCACAACTTCGTACTGACCAAGTACCTGGGCGCCGAAGCCGTCTCGGCCAACGAAGTGCGCGATCAGGCCATGGCGCTTGCCCCGGCTATCGCCCCCATGGTCAAGGATGTTTCCAGCAACCTGTACGCCATGCAGCAGGAAGGCAAGCGCCTCCTGTTCGAAGGTGCGCAAGGCGCGCTGCTGGACGTCGATCACGGTACGTACCCCTTCGTCACCAGCAGCAACTGCGTCGCGGGCGCGGCTTCGGCTGGCGCCGGCGTCGGCCCCCAGCAGTTGGATTACGTCCTGGGCATCACCAAGGCGTACACCACGCGCGTTGGCTCGGGCCCGTTCCCCACGGAACTGGTCGACGAGATCGGCACGCGCCTGGCCACCATCGGCAAGGAGTTCGGTTCGGTCACGGGTCGTCCGCGCCGCTGCGGCTGGTTCGACGGCGCCGCGCTGAAGCGCTCGGTCCGCTTGAACGGCATTTCCGGTCTGTGCATCACCAAGCTGGACGTGCTGGACGGTCTGGAAACGATCCAACTGGGCGTCGGCTATCGCGTCAATGGTGAATTCCGCGACGTGCTGCCCTATGGCGCGCATGCCGTGGCCCAGGCGCAACCGGTGCTGGAAGAGCTGCCCGGCTGGAGCGAGTCCACCGTCGGCATCACCGAGTACGCCAAGCTGCCCGCCGCCGCCCGTCGGTATCTGGAACGTGTGGCTGAAGTCTGCGGTGTTCCGATCGACCTGGTGTCCACCGGCCCGGATCGTAACGAGACCATTGTTTTGCGTCATCCCCTGAAGGGCTGACATCGGGTTATTATTCCCAAGGCCGCCGCCGGTCATACCGGCGGCGGCCTTTTCGTATTTTTGTGCAGGAGATGCTTGCCTATGAGCACGCCGACCAGTGACGATAGCCATCTGTGGGTAACGTGGGACGATTACAACCGCTTGATCGAGCGCCTTACTTTGCAGGTGCATCAGTCGGGCTGGAAGTTTGACAAGATTCTTTGCCTGGCGCGCGGTGGTATGCGCGTGGGCGACGTCATGTCGCGCATTTTTGATGTGCCGCTGGGCATTCTGGCCACCAGCAGCTATCGCGAGGCAGCCGGCACCAAGCAAGGCGACATGGATATTGCCCAGTTCATCACCATTACCCGGGGCACGCTGTCCGGCCGGGTGTTGCTGGTGGACGACATGGTTGATACCGGCAAGACGTTCAACAAGGTCTTCGATCACCTGAAGAGCCAGTTCGCCGACATTACCGAGCTGCGCAGCGCCGTGCTGTGGTGGAAGGGGCATTCCCTGGCCACGCCTGACTACTACGTCGAGAAGCTGCCCACGAACCCCTGGATTCACCAGCCGTTCGAAGATTACGACAGCCTGCGTCCCCATCAGTTGGAAGCGTGGATCCGCAAGGGTTCCCAGAGCTGATCGCCGGCCGGGGAAGGGCGGGGCGCAAGCGCGGTTTGCCGCCTGGCAGTAGTCAAACCGTCCTTACCCATGCTAGAATCGCTGGTTATCGCTAAACCGAACTTGGCTTGTTACTCTTTGGGTAGTCTTTGGGTAACGGAAACAGCCAGCTCAAACCTGGGTGCATGCATGCCCGGGTTGCGCTTTTAAGGTTCCCAGTCCGCGGTACTTGCCTATTGGTGGTTTGCAGGTCTTATCGCCAAAGGCCGTCTTCGCGTACCTGGGTCCGCGCAGCGTTGCTGGAAAAGCAAGCCAGGTTTGTCATCAACTTTGTTACCCTACAAGCAGGCCAATTACTTTATGCCTATCGTTCGACTGAAGGAAAACGAACCGTTTGAAGCCGCTCTGC
>DALZRX010000037.1:9440-14499 GCA_032015805.1 Achromobacter sp. | reverse complement strand
GCGAAAGGGTGGGGCCAACTTGCTTGGCCTGTGCCCCTTTCATAACGAAAAAAGCCCCTCGTTCACTGTCAGCCCCACCAAGCAGTTCTATCACTGCTTCGGTTGTGGAGCGCATGGCAGCGCCATCACCTTCCTGATGGAACATACGGGCGCCAATTTCCCCGACGCCGTGCGTACGCTCGCGGCGTCGGCGGGAATGACGGTCCCCGAAGAAAATCGCAGTCCCCGCCAGCAGCAGGAATCCGCGCGCCGCAAGGCCGAGGAGTCCCGGCACGTCCAAGTGCTTGACGCTGCCCAAGCCCATTACCTGAAACTGCTGCGCGCCTCGCCTGCTGCCGTCCGCTATTTGAAGCAGCGCGGCCTCACGGGTGAAATCGCCGCGCATTTCGGCCTGGGCTGGTCCGGCACGGACCGCCACGGCCTGTCGCAGGTGTTTCCCAACTACGACGACCCCACGCTCGTGGAGTCCGGGCTGGTCATCGAATCCGAAGACGGGCGCCGCTACGACCGCTTCCGCGAACGGGTGATGTTCCCGATCCGCAACGCGCGAGGCAGCCTCATCGGATTTGGCGGCCGTATCATCGGCAAGGGCGAACCCAAATACCTGAATTCACCCGAGACCCCGTTGTTCTCAAAGGGCCAGGAGCTCTACGGGCTATGGGAGGCGCGTCAGGCGATCCGGCAGGAAGGTCAGGTCATCGTCGTCGAAGGCTACATGGACGTGGTCGGACTGGCGCAGCAGGGCATCGCCAATGCGGTGGCCACGCTTGGCACCGCCACGACGCCGGACCACGTCAAAAAGCTTTTGCGAGCTAGCGACAAGGTCATCTTCAGCTTCGATGGCGACAAGGCCGGGCGGCGTGCCGCCTGGCGTGCTCTGCAGGCCTGTCTGCCGGTGCTCAGGGACGATATCGCCATCCGCTTCCTGTTCCTGCCGGATGAGCACGATCCCGATTCGTACGTGCGCGAATTGGGCTCTGAGGCGTTTCGGGCATGTCTGGGGGATGCGGTGGCGTTGTCCCGGTTCCTTTTGGACGAATTGGCATCGCATCACAACATGACCGAAGCCGAAGGCCGGGCCAGTTGCCTGCATGAGGCCAAGCCGTTGCTGGCGGCGATTCCCGAATGCGCGCTGCGTGTGCAGATCGAACGGGAAATGGCCAAGCTGGTTCAACTGACGCCCGAAGAAATGGCGCAGGTCCTGGCACAGCAACCCGCCAAGCCGTTTGCGCCGGGTCCGCGTCCGGCTGCCGGGGGCGGCGAATCTGGAATTGTCGCGGTCGGAGAGGCTGGCCACGATGGTGGTCCGCCCGACATGGGCTATGACTTTGGCAACCATGATTTCCACGACATTCCGGCAGACGACTCCGACGTCACCGATTATGGCCAATACGCTTCGCACGGCGACGAGCCGAGTGGCGGCGCGGCGGGCTGGCAGCAAGGTGGCAAACAGGAATGGAAGGGCAAGAGCGACTGGAAAGGCAAAGGCGACTGGAAGGGGAAGGGCGACTGGAAGGGTGGCAAAGGCAATTGGAAAGGCCGGCGCGACAACGATGTCGGTGGCTTCGAGGGCCGCCGCACCATGCCGTCTCTGGCCAAACGGCTGCTGAGCCTGCTGCTCGCGCATCCCGAATTGGTCGACTCGATGGGCGACCAGCAGCTTGAAGTCATCGACCATGGCCCCCATCTAGGTTTGGTAAGGGACCTGATCATGCTGGCCCAATCCAGCGGGGCGCGCCATGTTGGCGCCTTGCTGGAAGCCGCGGAACCGGACTCGGACCTTGCAACTGTGCTCAAGGGATTGCGAGCGGACATTCTGGCGCAGGAAGACTTGCCTGATCCGCAGACGGAATGGGACGACGCGTTACGTCGCATCGAGTTCGACTCTGCGAAGGCCGAGATGGCCAAGCTTGCTGCATCGGGATTGGCCTCGGACGAGGCCCGCAAACGCTATCTTGAGCTGTCTAGCCGTATGACCGTCTTGAAGGGTGCCGGAATACGTTAAATACGCTAAAATCAAAGGTTTTCCGCTCATGCGGGCACCTTTGCCGCAGGCGGTGTGATCCGGAATGCGGCGTAGAGATACGGCCCGGAATGCATTCCAGGCGGTCGAACCCGGCGGTAGTCGTGGAGTGCGGGGACACACCCAGCACCCATGGGAATGCCGCCATTGCCCTTTGTATGGCGACTGTTGCATGATGGGCGAAAATTTGAGCGATCTGGCCATTGATTGTTCGCCAGATCGAGCAGTAGTAGAAGGAATGTGACAGGAATTCCGGCTTCTGGAATCTATTTCGGATGCCGGAATCTAATATCCAGTGTGCCATTTTGACGCGAGCGGCTTGAATGCTCGGCACCCCGAATGTTGAGCCCCAGCCGAAAGCGCTGATCAGTAAAAGAAGAAGACCCTTCTTTTCATCACGGCTTCAAAAAAAGCGGGATGCGCGCGTCAAAATTGTTACATAGTTAATTAATATAGCTGAGCGGTGAATCAGGCAGTTCAGCGGCGGTCATTTCGTGTGGCGTCAGTGGTTTGGGTGCTGTGTATATATAGCTGCTTGGGGCAAAGGCCCGATAAGCGAGCAAGGCCTATTTATAGGCAGGCAGCCCCCCCAACGTCCGGATCCCGCCGATGAATGAGGTCATGCACGTCTTGCGCCCGAACGGTATTGCACCGCGGGCGGCGCCAGGCGGGCTCGCAAGAGCCGGCGCTGCGAACAACGCAGCGGCATGATCTCGGCCGGTTCACCAGATTTACCCGTATTCCATGCCGCACCAGGCCTGTGCCTGGCGCGGCGTTATGCGGTGCAACATGCCCAAACGGGTTGCGACGACCACGGAAGCGACTATGACCAAATCCACCGGCAAATCCACCTCTGCAATTGATGCGGCTGAAACCAAGGCTGTGGCGGCCAAGCGCGCCGTCAGCATGGCCGCGGAAAAAGCGCCCGCCAAGACGGCGGTGAAGGTCGCCAAGCCCGCTGTTAAGACGGCCGCCAAAAAGGCCGCCAAAACGGCTGTTGCCGCGGACAAGCCCGAAAAGGTGACGAAGGCCCGCGCCAAGAAGGCCGAAGACAAGCTGGCCGACCTCGTCGGCAGCGCCCGTCCCGTGCCGAGCGGCCGCCGCCCGGGCCGCCCCGCCAAGAACGCCAACAACGACTCCGACGGCTTCGACGATACGATGGACGGCGAAGGCGAAGTCCTGCCCGACCTGAAGCCGCCCAAGCGCGGCGGCAAGCGCGGCAAGGCCGATCCCAAGGATCTGATCGCCCGCGGCCCCGTCACGCCCGAAGAATACGAAGCGCGCCGCAACCGCCTGAAGCAGCTCATCAAGCTGGGCAAGGATCGCGGCTACCTGACGTACGGCGAAATCAACGACCATCTGCCTGACGATCTGGTCGACGCGGAAGCCATCGACGGCATCATCAGCACCTTCAGCGACATGGGTATCGCGGTCTACGACCAGGCCCCCGACGCCGAAACCCTGCTGATGAGCGAGAACGCGCCGGTCGCGTCCAACGACGATGACGTCGAGGACGAAGCCGAAGCCGCGCTCACCACCGTGGATTCCGATTTCGGACGCACCACCGACCCGGTCCGCATGTACATGCGCGAAATGGGGTCGGTCGAACTCCTGACGCGCGAAGGCGAAATCGAAATCGCCAAGCGTATCGAAGATGGCCTGAAGCACATGGTCATGGCCATCTCGGCCTGCCCGACCACCATCAACGAAATCCTGGCCCACATCACGCGCGTGCGTGAAGGTCAGGCGCAGATCGACGAAGTCGTCGACGGCCTGGTCGATCCGGAAGACGGCGAAGAATACGCTGGCGCCGGCGTCACCGCCGACGAAGACGAAAGCGACGACGGCCCCGCCGGCGGCATGTCCAGCAAGCAGCTGGAAGACCTGCGCGTCAAGGCGCTGGCCAAGTTCGACGAAGTGAACAAGCAGTTCGACAAGATGCGCCTGTCGTACGAGAAGGACGGCTACAAGTCGGACATCTACGTGCGCGCCCAGGAATCCATCCAGAACGAACTGATGGGCATCCGCTTCACCGCCAAGATGGTGGAAAAGCTGGCCGACACGCTGCGCAACCAGGTTGAAGAAGTGCGTCAGCTCGAACGCGCCGTCCTGCATACGTGTGTGGACCGTGCCGGCATGCCGCGCCTGCACTTCATCAAGGTGTTCCCCGGCAACGAAACCAACCTGCAGTGGGTCGTCGACGAAGTGGCCGCTGGCCATCCGTATGCCGAAACGCTGGAGCGCCAGATTCCGGCCGTCCAGGAACTGCAGCAAAAGCTGATCGACCTGCAAACGCGCGTCGTGCTGCCGCTGAAGGACCTGAAGGACGTCAACAAGCGCATGGCCACCGGCGAAGCCAAGGCCCGCAAGGCCAAGCGCGAAATGACCGAGGCCAACCTGCGTCTGGTGATCTCCATCGCCAAGAAGTACACGAACCGTGGCCTGCAGTTCCTGGATCTGATCCAGGAAGGCAACATCGGCCTGATGAAGGCCGTGGACAAGTTCGAATACCGTCGCGGCTACAAGTTCTCGACCTACGCAACGTGGTGGATCCGCCAGGCCATCACGCGCTCCATCGCCGATCAGGCGCGCACCATCCGTATTCCGGTTCACATGATCGAAACGATCAACAAGATGAACCGCATCAGCCGCCAGATCCTTCAGGAAACGGGCGCTGAGCCGGATCCCGCGACCCTGGCGCAAAAGATGGACATGCCCGAGGACAAGATCCGCAAGATCCTGAAGATCGCCAAGGAACCGATCTCCATGGAAACGCCCATCGGTGACGACGACGACTCGCACCTTGGCGATTTCATCGAAGACACGTCCACGCTGGCGCCTTCGGATGCGGCGCTGCATGGTTCCATGCGCGATGTGGTCAAGGAAGTGCTAGACTCTCTCACCCCGCGTGAAGCCAAGGTCCTGCGCATGCGTTTCGGCATCGAAATGAGCACGGACCAGACCCTGGAAGAAGTGGGCAAACAGTTCGACGTCACGCGTGAGCGCATCCGCCAAATAGAGGCTAAAGCGCTGCGC
>DALZRX010000037.1:0-9430 GCA_032015805.1 Achromobacter sp. | reverse complement strand
GGACTCATAATCCGTTGGTGCCGAGTTCGACTCTCGGGGGGCCTACCAAAGAAATCCTGAGAAATCAGGTACCGCAGCCGCCAGCAATGGCGGCTGTTTTGTTTCCGTCGTGGTCGTTTAAGTAAACTTGACGTTCACCGCGTGATGGGCGAGGAGAGTAGGCGCGAGATGAGCATATTCCCGCCCCGTCCGATCCGCTTCCAGCCGCCCAGTTCTTTTCAGGAACATCGTGGGGTTGCGGCCTGCACATGACACGAAGCCCAGGTATGACAGAGGGTTCCTCCAAAAATGTGCTTTCCGCCATGCTTCGGCATCAGTCGGTCGTGGTATTCATGCGCGGCCTTTTTGTCTGTGGTTCCAGAAGAGCATCTAATTCTGGCGATGCCTGGCGAGCAGGTGTCGATCTGCCAATTCCGGATGCTTAATTCCCGCGGATGCAAATGACAAAGCTCCGCCGACCTGCAGCGATAGCCGGGTCACATCGTTGCTTTCCCGCCCTAACTGGGCGGCGACGTGTTGAACTGGCCGCCACGACGTTTCCGTCCCTCGCGCCTTTCAGCAGTCCGCGCACGAAGCGCTTCACGCCGGGCGCCAGGCCGGGCACAAGAATCAGCACACATGGCTCCCATCGGCTTGCGCAAGACTTCCTCGGCCTGCTCATCGCGATCAAGGCCCTGCAGCGCTGCAAACGCGCGACGTTTGTATGCGACCGAGTGGCGCTGCTCAATCAAACGAGCGAGGCGGCCGACAGCTTTTGCGTTACGCGCACAGGGCAGTTCATTCGCGAAGAGCCGCATTAACTGCGCATTCATAAACTGGTTGCGTTACCCGGTGGTACGGATCAATCCTTGTTCGGGGAATGAGCCGCAAGGAGCACTGTTCGGCGTGCGTGAATGACTGAAGTTGGCCAGCTTTAGAGGTGTATATTCCTCTTTTGCGAAAGAGGTTGAGGCTAAATTGAATTTACGCCGCGTGCAGGTATATGTAGTGACAACGCTGATGTTAAGCGGCTGTACGGTGCCAACTTGGCAGCACTATGCTGGTCCTTTTGATCAAACTTCAACAATTGATATCGTGAATTTGGGGGGAGGGTATCTTGTTGCGCGAGCATATGCTGGTGCTGAGCTTTGCTCTAATATTGAGCATGGAGAGGCGGTTGGCGCTCCGGGACAGATAGCGGCGGGCCCCTTGGCAGCAGGGGGTGCGGCCCGTTTTGTTGTGCAAAAGAACAAATTGTTCACCGCCAACATGGCCTATGTACAGATGACTAGCGTGTGCTCAATGACAATTTCGTTCGTGCCCACAGACCAACGCTACGAAGTGCGAGCGCAGCAGCACTACGACGCTAACAGGTGTAGCCTAAACCCTGTCTCCTTGATGGGCGAGAAGCCCGTATACGTGATTCGCGAGAACACTTCACCTATTATTTTTGGAAAGCGCGAGTTCTGCGAACCTCTGCTGTCTTATGAAAGAAAGAAGCTCGGGCTCCCCTGAAGTTTTGGTTTCCCAGGTTCGCTTATGATCGCCCGCGAGTAAAAGGAGCGGGCTTTTGCATTTCTGAGCGTTCCATTCTCGCAGCTCGCTCCACTTCAGGGCAATCGGCCCAGAGGTCGAACCGCGGCTTTTTTGCTGTTGGCCGTCAACGGCCCGTGGTCTTAATTTTGCGCCGCAGGCAACCAGCTAATCTGCAAATATTAGGGGTTGACGCTGATCCAAGATGAACAACGTCACATTCCATTTCGCCTCTTCTTGGAAGGGCGACCACTGGGTGCAGTGGGAATTTGTTCTGAATAATCAGCCGACGTTCACTGGGATAGGAGGGCGCCGGGGCTGGTTCGGGCTATGCATGGGCAGCAACGTCGATGATTGGCTTTTCTGCAATGAAGCGGGCGAGGAAATTTCCGCCTGCACCGCAAAGGTCCGCGTGGAGTAAGTCAGGGGTGTATCACTCTAGAGCGTGCTTCCGATTTTGAGACATTGCCAGCCTCATTCTCCAAGCAGGCGGAGGCGCGATCACCGGATCGGGGATGAAGGCATCCGGCGGATAGAGTCGGACGAACATGCTGCCGGCGTGGAATATCTAGTAGTTTTTCGCTTCTCGGCTTTGTTGGTGGCATTCGTCCCAGCGTCAACCTTCGTTCTACCGTGCGCTTTCCAAGGGTCTCCTAGAAGGGAATGACACGTAAATTAATTGACGGATTGATTTTTCTTCCCCAGGATATGGCCTTACGGATACAGCGTGTTACTGCGTCAAAAAAGCCGCCTTTGAACCGTGGCGATTTTTTGTTTCTTGGCTTCCTAAACTGTTCAATCTGCATGAGGTTTGAGTGATTGTGTCGCGTGGCGTGTTTATCGTAGCGGCCATGTCCGCGTTAACCGGTTGTGGAACTCCAACGACGGATTGGCAACCGTACGCTGGGCCTGCTGAAAGCCTGACCAGAATTGATGTCCAAAATCGCGGGCATTCGATTCTGTTGCCGGCCACATTCGTTGATGGGGAAGGCTGTCATGGCGGGGGATTCGGGAACCTCAATGGCGAAGAAAACAAACCTGTGTGGCTCATTGAGCCAGGCCAAATGGTTCAATTCAACGTCGAGAAGGGCAAGCTCTTCACGATTAGTCTGCGCTTTCAATCGGGCTCGCTCAACTTCTCCTCGGAGTGCCAAATGACTTATTCGTTTGTGCCAACTAGTGATCGTTACGTGCTGAGTGCGCAACAAGGTGCTAAAGGGCAGACATGTTCGACGGGGGCGCGATCTTCTAGCGGCGCCGAGGTTGTAGCCGTCAGGCGCACTAGAGTTCCGGGCGAGCTCTTCACTTCTTCCTATTGCGTTCCAATGTCAAACGACGAGAGGCTAAGGCTCGGCCTTGCCCGTCAATAGGGACTGATCTTTCCTTCCAACCTGCAGCATGGGCGGATCTTGAATCTCCTCAGCGCATGATCGAGCGTAAGGCTCGACTTTCATACTATTCACGCGAGGCGAGACCCCGCAGCGGTTCCACAAAAACCAAAGCCCCGACACGGATTGACCGCTCGGGGCTTTTTTTTTCACGAGACAACGTTATGTTCAAACGCATCACGGTTACGCGCACGCCAGCTGAACACGGCACCAGGGAAGGGTTTCGCTTCGAGGGTGTACTGACCGAAAACGAGGTGAAGGCCGCGATCTCCGACTTCCTCGAGAAGAGGGAAAACGTCGCGCTCATGAGTCAGCATCCGCTGTTCCCTCTGGAACAACATACGGTGCGAATTGGACGGCATCTACGCCGAAGCTCCAGTATCGCAAGGCTCACGTAATTCGATCGCCGCCTGCCTCGTTCTCGTATAACTGCGGAGGCAGAAGATTCGTTTCGTTGTGCATAGTACCCGCAGGTGCGGGTAGGGTAGTGGCTTCGGCCCGTTGGTGGCAAGTGGCAGGGCCTTTCGCGCCTTCTCATGAAGGCGGCGCGAGGTCGCCCCGAGGCTGCTAGCTGCTGACTCCGTCGGCCTGTGCAAGCCTGCGGCGGTACACGCGCTCCAGGGCCCATTTTCCCACTTTGTTAGCCAGCACAACTGAAGGCACGTCCACGAGGCGCGTGAAGTACGCAGCGACGAGCAACGAAGCGCAGATGGCCAACAGAGAGGTAATCACAGACGACGCGGCCGCGCCCACCAGCGGCGTGAGGACCTGACCGACCGGGTGGGTGATGAAGACCAGCGTCATGGTATGGGTCAAATAGAGCGAAAAAGATATCGCTCCAAGCCAGACCGTGGTCCTGCGAGAGAGAAATCGGGATATAGGGCCACACGCAAGAGCGGATGCCACCACCAGCAACGATCCGATGGCCGGGAACAGCAGCGGCCAGTTGAGATGGATGCCATATTCAAATTGAAGCGTGTTGGCAAACACGACTACGTGGTGATATGCCGCCGATGGGGCGTCATATCCCCCAAGATAAAGGCCGAACAAGAAAGCGCAAAAGCCGAGAGGGCCTCGCAAGATCCGATGGGCCGCGTCGATGTAGATGCCAAGCAAAAATAATGCGAAGAAGTAGCCAAACAATGGCGACACCTTCATAAGAATGGCCGCGCATGTCATCACGGCAAGGGGCGCCCATCTGCTTCGTCCAAAGACTGCCAGGCATGCGAAGAGCCCCAGCGATCCAAGGAATTCGATCTGCATCGTCCACAGAACAGAGTTGTAAGTGTTGTGCCCAAAGAGGAATGAGCCATACGTGGCCTCTCTTGCGGACGCAAGAAACATCGGGCCCCAACCCGGAACGGGCACGTCTCGCACGATGCATATCGACAGCGTAAGCAGCAGCGTTGAAATGAGGACCGGCGGCCAAAGTCGAAAGTACCGCTTGATTGATCCGTCCGCCAGCACAGCACCATCGTGAGTGCGCAGGTACTTGCGAGATAGAACGAATCCGCTCATTACGAAGAAGATGCAGACGGCGAACAACCCCGAATAGAAAAACCGGAACGGACTGTTGTACAGCCATACCTGCAGGCTATTGCCGCCCGCTCCGTTAATTAGAGTTGGGAAAAACTCAATAGCCAGGTGGGACAGCACGACCGCCAACGCGGCGACCCCTCTGAGCCCTTCCAGCTCTAGAAGCTTCTTGGATGGATTGTGGTTATAGGCCTGCATCGCTCGACGTATCCGGGGCATTTTTGCTGGCGGCCATTATATGGGCCAAACGCTCCCGCCTTGTCGGGCTTTTTCCCCGGCCAATCCATGCCGTGCATGCCAGCCGTGGCAATACTTCCTAGGATGGAAACTGAGCGCCGGACTTGTTGAAGCTGTCTTCGATGAAAAAGCTCGTGAAGACGCAGCGAGAGAACAGCGTGTAGCCATGCTCGCGCATGAATCTATACGTAGCCGACGCGTGGGGCTTATCAGCAATGAACTTGATGTCCTCTACCGCGATCACCAAAGGTCGATGCTTCGTCCAATCGCCAGACATAAGAACTTCGACGTCCAGCTCCTCTACGTCGATATTGACGAATTCCGGCGCGATGCCATCGAAGTACTCGTCGATGATGTCTTCAAGTGTGAGCACCTCGACGATCGTCGGTGCTGGCACATCGATCCTGCTGACTGCCGCAACTTCTTTGGCAAATTCCTTGTTTGCGGTGTTGCTTGATGCCCAGTCATGAAAGTTGAAATACTCCATGACTCCGCGTTTCGCTCCGACCGCCTTGTTGATGCTCGTATCCTTCGGGCGATGCGTTCGGCATTCCCCGATCATGAATGGGTTCGGATCGATGTTGACGCCGGTCCAACCGTGCTGATACAGCAACATGGTGTTCGAGTACAGGGCGGGATGGTAGCAGCCTATGTCCAGATAGCGACCGGCTCGGTGATCTCGAAATACAAACTGGGCAATGCTGTCTTCTCCCCAATGGGAAAACACAACTTTGGCATGATCCGGGACGTGTTGCGCTCCTAATTTGTCTAAGGCGTCTCGTTGCGCCTTTATCTGTTCGTGGAGCGATTCCACCGTGGCCAGCGCGGAGTCACGCTCGATAACCACGCGGCGAACGTCTGGGACCGATAGCATGAGTTTCTTGGCAAGCTGGCGAAGCATGATGTCTCCTGAGTCGACCTGCACTATATTTCACCCACGTTGCTGGCGGGATTGTAAACCAGCGACCGGCCTTCATTGCTAGCTTAAGCATGCCTCCGCAGATATCGACTTCCCCACGGCAAGGGCAAGATGAACACGACCGGGACTGGCGTTGGCGCAGGCCTGATCTGGTATTGCTCCAAAGGATTCTACGCAGACGGAGGATGCAAGTGCCATGGTTCGAAAGCGATATGTCGTCGCATACGATCGGACGGCCGGAGGTGGCAGGCAAAGATAAAAATGGCGCCGCCATCTCGGCGCAAGCGTGTGATCGCTATTTGTTTGGCAGGAGCTTCTCGTTGGCGCCTCGGGCGCAATCGGCACGAACGTCAACATGGGAGGCGTAGGCACTCGCCGCCGGGACTCACCGCGGTGGGCCGAGGTCGGCGCGGGACGGGGCCATCGGCTTCCGGGTGCGATGGTAAGACTGAAATGGAAGAGCGCCCCAGCTCAAGATGAGTCTGAGGCGCTCCTGCCCGGCTTCGCACGCGATGGGTGTCAGACAGCCCGGCAACTCAAATCTACTGCTCGCAATATTGCCCGGCAATAGGGGAAACCCTCGCAAAAAATGGGGTTGGATTGCCCTACATGTGAGGCATTTGAAAGCGGCCTCTCCCGCCTCAAGGAGGTCGGCGCAAATTTGTCCGTCTCGGCATCCACGAATTGTTCGGCCGTCACGCGCTGGCGACACTGGCTTCCACGTTCACTGCACGGGAGAGCAGACATGTGGGGGCATCGAAAGCGCCAACTGGGCCAAGGCATGACGGAGTACATCGTTGTCGTGGCGCTGGTCGCCGTTGCGGCGATCGCGGTTTATCAGTATTTCGGGCAGGTCGTGCGTTCGCAGACCGCAGCGATGGCCCGCGAGCTTGCCGGCGAAGATGGCAGCACACAGTCCAAAGCGGCGCAGCAGGCAGCCCAGAAGGCTGCGGCGCAAACGAAGGCGCGATCACTCAAGTCCTTCACCGGCAACGCCGAGATCGCGAATTGAGAGCGCATCCAATAATGTTCGCCGATCAACAGCGCGGCCAGGCGCTGGTCCTGGGAATGGTGATTGCAGCCGTCGGCGCCACCTCGCTCGTGGTGCTCTACAACCTCGGGCAGACGGTCGAAGCACGGAGCCGCCTGACCCACGCCGCAGACGCGGCGGCGTATAGCGGCGCGCTCTTGCAGGCGCGCGCGCTCAACGCCATTGCTTACGTGAACCGCAGCCAGATGGCGCATCAGGTCGCCATGGCGCATCTTGTGACATTGGGTGCGTCGGCGCAGTACATCGACGCGTTGCAATCGCAGCGCCGTCGTGGCAATCCGCCGGCCAGTGTGATCACGATGCTATTCGGTGCCGACGTTGGGGCTGCGTATCAGGTGGCGCAGCTGCCTTCAGACGCCGAAGGCCGGCTGGCTCGCGCCTTCGCGCAGCATGATCGCGTCGTGCATCAGGTGCTGGAAATGGCGGCGCAAGAGATTGTCGGAGATCTTGCGGCATCGCGGGATCGTGCAATGCGAAAGGTGCTGGCGGCCAACTATCCGGCGCTTGGAGACACCAATCAGAGCAATACGTCCAAAGCGCCGCCGATTGATCTGCGCCTACTGACGGACGGGTGGCCCGGCTACCTGGAGCGCCACGCCGCAACGCGCAATGCTGGCCTGCGCCCAGCAACCGAAGACGCGGTGGCGCGCTACGCGTTTCTGGATCGCCGCAACGATACCCGACGAAACGCCTGGATGGTCAGTTCCCGGTGCCCTTTGCTCCGGCACGAACTGAGGCGGCGCGGCTCGACCTGGCTTGGGCCTGACGGCCGCTGGGGTGCGTTGGACACGCAGTCCTACCACGCCTTGCGCTCGAATCGCTGGATCGGCTGCTATTTCCGCGAATACGCGATGGGTTGGGGAACGGTGCAAGGCGAAAAAAGCCGTGCGCCGGGCGACGTGGAGTTCGTGGAAGCGCCGCCACCCGACTTTTCACAGGAAGACTTCTGGCGGTGGGTGGAGCACGCCACGTCATGGAACATTTTTGAAGGCGCCACCAATCCCATGGCGAATTCGTACGCGATGGCGTCGGCGCGGCGGTGGCCGGGAGGCGGCCTGCCTGCCTACCGAGAAGTCGCGCCGAAGCGTGTTGCCGAGCCCTTGCGCTTTGCGATGGCGGTCAACCAGCAATCCGCCGTGCTGAAAACCACGGACGCCGATAGCGACGTCGCCGCGCCAAGCGGTCGGTTTCGCTATGCCGCACTGGGCAGGACCGGCGCCGTCAGAGTAAGCAGCGCTGCCGAGACCTACTTCTCCCGCCCGGACCAGCGTGCCGATCGCCGCCCGGAACTTGCGACGCTCTTTCGGCCGTATTGGCAGGCTCGCTTGTCCGCAATCACGCCGCAGGAAGCGGCGCAGGCAAGGAGGCTTCCATGATGAAGCGCGGCTCCAGCCAATTTGGTCAGGCGGTGATTGAGGCCTTGTTGATGTTGCCGCTCATGGCGGTTCTGCTATGGGCGGTCTCGGATATCGGTGCGCTGCAGTTTTCGGCGCAGCGTACGACGCAGGCCAGTCGTCAGGCAGTCATGGCGGCGGCTTTAGGGCAGCCAGTAGCGTCGCTGCGTGGACTGGCGGGGACGGAGTTGTCCGGCACGGTGCAGACCTTCCCCGGCGCTGCAATGAAAAGTGGCGCTGGATTGCAGGACGAATGGTTTGGCGCGGCAATGAACCTGTTGTCGGTGGAAGTCCGATCCCTTCCGCGCGGGGGTAAGTCCATGTTTGACGTGCCGATCTCCCGACACATCAGCGTGGCAAGCGGAGCAGGATACGCGCACGGCGATGCCGATGCGCAGCGCCGTGTTGGAGCATCGACCACGGGATGGTTGCAGGCAAGCCAGGGTTCGCTGGCCGAGGCTGGGCGGTTGCAGGGTTATGTCGACAGGGTGGAGGCGCCGTGGGGCCGGCCCACGTTGTCGCGAGATTGGCTCTCGTCCTGGGCGGATGTCGTGCCCAACGACCGGCTGGGCAAGCATGCGGAGACCGCAAGATGAGTCGGGACAAAAACCGCCGAAAACGGCGCGGTAAGGGGCGTCGCGTTGATTTGTTTGCAGCCGGCCTCGGCCTTTGCAGCGTGTTGATGCCGTGGTCTCATCACGCAAGCGCCTCAGCCAGCGTGTCAACTTTGGAGCGGCTGCGCTTTCCCGCGGGCGCCTTGCACGAACGCATCGCGGATCGGTTGTGGTTGCACGGCATGCCGGCGCAAGTGTGGGTGTTTGACGCGCCGCAAAGCCCGTCGGCGCTCGCCCGAGCGCTGGCCGCGCAACAACCTGCGTTGGCGGATTTGCAGGTGCTGCCGGGGCAACTCATCCTGTCGGGCCGCGTCGGCGATGACCGGTGGGTGGCGCAAATGGAAAGGGCGGGCGCGGACCGCACCGTGGGCAGCATTTCGGCGATCAATGTGCGCGCGGCCCCCTCCGCGCATCTGCCGGGCTGGCTTCCGAAGGGGGCGCGCGTCAGGTCGGACGTTGTGGTGATGGACGCCGGTGTCAAGGTTTCCGACCGCATCTGGCAGTACGCCTTGCCGCCACAAGAACTGGCCGGACTACTCGACGCCGGCCTGCGCCGGTCGGGGTGGACACCGCGGGCCGATACGGATGACGCAAAGGATGCTAAGGACGAAAACGCGAGGGCGGCGCGATCGGGCGTGCGCCCGTCTGGCGCGGGCCAATGGTGGGCGCGCGAACGGCAGCGAATGAAGCTATGGCTGGTTCCCGTGGAAGGCGGTACCGGGGTGCGTGCTCTGGGGTGGGCGCCGTGAGGGCCCGGCTCGTTCGCGGCGCGGCGCGGC
>DALZRX010000036.1:1623-17078 GCA_032015805.1 Achromobacter sp. | reverse complement strand
TGGGCCGGGCGATGCTGCCTGGCACGCGGCCCATCTGGCGGCAAACCTGTTCGACCTTGTCCCACGCGGCGCGGTGTGCGGCGTCGCTGGCCAGCCAGTGGTTCCACGCGCGGCGATCTTCCGCGGTGGCGGTTTCCGAACCCAGGCGCGCGTACCAGGTGGCCGCTTCCTTGACGGCGCGAACCTCCCGTGGGCCGGGGTTTGTCTGGGGCATCATCGGAACGGCGCTCACGGCAGCAGCAGGCAGCAATGCGCCATGGCGCGAGCCAGGTAATTGTCCACGCTGCGGCGCGACACGCCCAGACGTCGCGCAATCTCGGCATAGGGCAGGTCTTCGCACTGCGCCATCAAGAAGGCCTGCTTCACCTTCAACCCCAGCCCGTCGAGCATGGCGTCGATCTCCATCAAGGCGCTGCGCAACACAGCCTGCGTCTCGAGCGAAGGCACCTCCTGCGGCGGCAGGGCGGCCAAGACATCAAGATAGGTTCGTTCCAGCGTCTGGCGCCGGAAAAAATCGATCATCAGGCTTTTGGCGATGGCGGCCAGATAGGCGCGCGGTTCCCGAATGTCGACGGCCAGGCCGGCGCTGGCGGCCCCACCGCCCTGACCGGTATGCGCCTTCAGGACCCGAACGAAGGTGTCCTGCACCAGATCAGCCGCATCGAACGGATCGCCCACGCGACGGCGCAGCCACCCCAACAGCCACCGATGGTTGTCGCTGTAAAGCGTATGCATCGGGGATGCGGCTGTGGGGGGAGTGGCGGACACCGGGCGCTCCGAATCAGGAATCAATAATGAGAATGACTATCAATTTTCCTTCAGAGAAGCGGATTTTGGCAAGCCGCTGATGGGCGGAGCCGGGCAGGAGGGCAAGCCCGGCCATATTTCAGATACAGGGTGTTCGTTGTGGCGCTATCGGCGAGCGGTTACTCTCGGTCATCCGTGACGTGCCGGAGGCGCGCCGGCTCACGGGCAACAATTAGCGATTGCGCCATCTCAAGGATCGAAAGATGCAAGTGTTCATTGACCCAGTCTCCCCGACTTGCGCTTCCGATCGCTTGACAGAGTTTGACGCGCTTGTTGCGGCAGGACCGACCGCGTTGGACGCTATCCCCGGGGCTGTCTGCATTTGCGATCACGAAGGCAGATTGGTGTCGTACAACCGGCTCGCGACGCGCCTTTGGGGTCAAGCTCCCGTTACGGGAAGTCCCCTCCATCGCTTTTGCGGTTCTCACCTGCAGTACGACGCATCCGGCGCGCTTTTGTCGCAGGACCGCGGTCCGATGGCCGTCGCGCTCTTGCGAGGCGTTGCCACGGAGAACGCGGAGATCATCATTGAGAGAACCGACGGGACGCGGCTGACGACGCTAGTCAACGTTCGCCCATTGTTCGACTTCCAAGGAAGCCTCCAGGGCGCCGTCAACTGTTTTCATGATATTTCGGAAGGGGCGGCCAGCCGGCACGAGCACGCGCATCGTAGCGATCAATTGGAAGATTTTTTCGACCACAGCGTGGTGGCGATGCACATCGTGGACGAGAGCGGCATCATCGTGCGCGCGAACGACGCCGAACTGAAAATGTTGGGCTACCGCGAAGATGAGTATATTGGTCGCCCGATTTCCGACTTCCATGCCGATGCAGCGGTCATTTCGGACATCCTGGCGAGGCTGGGGCGCGGTGAGATGCTACAGGACTATCCGGCCTGTCTCAGGGCTAAGGATGGATCGATTCGCCAAGTACAAATCTCTTCAAGCGGCCGGTTCCAGAACGGAAAATTTCTGAATTCACGTTGCTGCACCATCGACTTGACACTGCAGAAGCAACTGGAAGAGAAGATTCGCGTGGGCGAACACCATCTACGTGGGCTGTTGGAGGCGCTGCCGGCGGCTGTCTACACAACAGATGTTCACGGGCGGGTAAGTTACTACAACGAGGCCGCGGCGCTCCTTGCAGGTCGTCAGCCCGTTTTAGGGGTCGATAAATGGTGCGTATCGTGGAAGCTGTATCACCCGGACGGACGCCCGCTGCCGCATGATCAATGCCCCATGGCGATTTGCCTGCGCGAAGGCCGGCCGGTGCGTGATCAACAGGCAATCCTCGAACGTCCAGATGGGACCCGTGTCCCGTTTGCCCCGTATCCAACGCCGTTGTGGGACAGTGAGGGGAACGTGGTCGGCGCCATCAATATGCTCGTAGACATTACGGCGCAAAAAAACGCCGACGAACGGCAGAAGATTCTTATCGCAGAGTTGAACCATCGGGTAAAAAACTCCTTGGCCACCGTACAGTCCCTGACACGGCGTACCGCGCGGCATGCGAAGGATGTTCAAGATTTTGCGGCCACGCTCGAAGCGAGAGTCATTGCCCTGGCGCGCGCGCACGATCTTTTAAGCAAGAGATTCTGGGACGGCATCACTTTCGGGACCCTGCTGCACGACATCGTCGCGCCATTTGCCGACATGGACGAGCGGCTGGTCATGGCGGGTGATGCCGTTCATGTGAGTCCCCGGGCGGCCTTGAGCCTCACGATGGCCTTGAACGAACTGGCGACAAATGCGGCCAAATACGGCGCATTGCACGGCCATCAAGGTACCGTCGACATCCACTGGAAGGTGCACACCACGGATGTTCCGGTATTCGAATTGGCGTGGGCGGAGCGCGGCGGTCCCAGCGTGCCCGAGCAGCCGCAGCGAGGCTTTGGCTCCGATCTGCTGATTCGGTGCATCGAGCGCGACCTCGACGGGCAATGCGATTTACGATTCAACTCATCGGGGGTCCAATGCCGGTTCGTGATCCCCATCTCCGAGCTCAACTGAAATGAATAAACAGAATAAGGCGAGCATATTGCTCGTTGAGGACGAGGCGACCGTCGCCATGTTGATCGAGGATATGCTCGAAGAGCTGGGCTACCAGACCGTAACCTCTGTTGCACGGATTGGAAAGGCGTTTGAACTGCTTGAATCGCTGGATTTCGATGTCGCGATCCTGGATGTCAACGTCAATGGCGAGCTCGTGTTTCCCCTGGCCCAGCGGCTAAGCGAAAAAGGAAAGCCCCTGGTTTTCAGTTCAGGATACGGGCGAGGCGGTTTGCCCACCGAATTTGACCACTGTGCCATGTTGGCCAAGCCCTTTTCCATCGAGGACTTGCAGCGCGCGCTCGAAGCGGTACGTTAGGGCTGGAAACCGGGGTACCCCCCAGGCGTGCAAAGCGAGACACCGCATTCCTGCAGTGTCTCGCAGCCGGTTAGAACATGACGCGCAGATTGATCTGGCCGCCGTGATCGCTGGTATTGGAACCCACGGCGCCCCGATAACCGAGATCGATGCTGGTCTTCGGGCTCAGTTGGTAAGTACCGCCGGCCTGGATCAGCGCAACGTCACGGTCCAGGGCAGCCCCGTAGATCGAGAACGTGTCGCTGCCGCCATTGAATGCCATCCTGGTCTTGGGTGCCACGCTGCCAATGACGTGCTGCCAACCCACCGACCCCCAGAGAGAGAAGTTGGACCCAATATCCGCCGAGCCGCGAACGCCCAGCGTGGAGACGCCGTTGGATTGATCGCCGCCGCTGCTGTTCAGTGCTGCATCGCCACCACTTTCCTTCCAACTATCGGTGTCGACGCTGACGTAGGCGAGGTTGACGAAGGGTTCCAGCACGGCGGCGCCCAGATTGAACTTGTAGCCAAGTTCACCGAAAGCCTGGATGGTGTCGGCGTGGTAACTACCGCGCAACTGCTCGGAGAAGTCATTGAACGCGACCGAGCGCCGGGTATCGATATCGCTCCTGCTGTACGCCAAGCCTGTGCGGAAACCGAGGTTGCCCCACTCCGCCCCGCCGTAGATGCCCAGGTGGTAGGAGCTTGCGGACCCGGACGCGCGCGGCGTATCCACATCGAAATCCGCATCCGTGTAGCCGCCAAACATGCCGACGCGCCAGGTATCACCGATCTCTTTGTCCGCACCCATGAAAAAGCCGCTGATCGAGCGATCCAGGCCGTCTGCGATGTCTCCGGAGGAGCCGAACGCCTGCACCCAGGCCGAGCTGCAGGAATTCGGGTTGCTGCGAGTTGTGGCGCAGCTAGGACCGGCGGTCCCTTGGCTGCGCGCGCCAGATGCGGTCGCGCGTAAGTGCGAATTCACGGCATCCCGAGCGAACCGGCTGTCATTGACCAGCACGGTCACGGCCGAACCGTGAACTTGACCCGACAGTTGTTCAAGGGCACTGCTGATTGCAGCCGGCTCGTCGGTCATCGTGACCAGGGAGCCGTGGACCGGGTTCGTGATGTTCATCCCTTCGATCGCATTGGCCACAGCCGTCTGATTGGGGGAGGTCGCGAAATCAGAGAAGTCCACGTCATTACGCCACAACGAGAGCTGAACGGTGTTCGGGTCATAGCTCAGGGTTGGCGTGAGAAAGGCCAGGTTGCTGGTCGCTCCCTCAAACTCACCCGATACCCCGTCGCCTGCGGTCAGGATCGTGTAGTGCGTGGACGGGTTGTACGTCGCGACGTTCAACGCGCGTACGTCGACGTAACCGCCTTCAAGGACTGCCGCGCCCTGAACATTGACGTGACCACTGAGCACCTCAGTGGGATCAACGGCGACGACAATGCGGGCGCCTTCCTTAACGGTCAAGTCGCCCGTGATGGTCAAGTTGCTGTCAAGCGTGCCGCCGGTGGTCAGGTTGCCAATGGTGCCATTACCGCCCAGCGTGCCGCCGGCACTCACGTACAGGTTGGATGGGAGCAGAGTGCCGTCAACGACAAGGCTCCCTTGGTTGACGACGGTGTCGCCGGTGTAGGTCAGATTGCCAGAGAGAATCTGGGTGCCGGTGCCATCCTTGACCAGCCCGCCGTTGCCGCTGATGTCGCCTGCGAAGCTTGCGCCATCGATCAGGCTGCCGGTGCCCGCGGGATTGTCACGACCCAAGGTCAGCCCATTGTCGCCGAGCATGAGCTGGCCGGTGCTGTCTCCGCCGATTGAGCCGATGGCGACCCCGCCAACGTGGCCGGTGGCGTCGAGCGTGCCGCCGCTGGTGAGCTCGACATGCGAGCCGTCAATGCTGGAATTATCCTTGAGTATGATCCTACCGGCGTTGGTCGCGTGGAGGGCAGCCCCGCCTGAACTGGCGGAATCCTGCAATAGGACCGTGCCTGCGTCCGCCAAGATTCCCCAACTGCCTGCACCGTGCACCATGCCGGGGTCCAGCGCCACGGAATTCGCCAGCGTCAGGTATCCGGAACCGGTCGCAGCGACCACCGCCGAGCCAGCGCCCGACACGCTGATGTCACCGGGCAGGATATTTCCTGAGGTTCCATCAAAGGTTTTGGCTCCGCCGCTGGCCACAACGATTGCATAGGCGTTGTCGCCGGTCACGGTAATTCTGCCGTTCGGATCGTTAAGCTTTACATCGGAGCCCGCGCCGTCAAAGAGGACCCCGTGCGCGCCGGAACCCGACGTGTTTATGTCAAAGGTGCCATCAAGATTCACGAGGCCGCCCATGGCCGAAGAGACGGCAACGGCGGAGCGTCCCGTCGTATTGACGGATACGGGACCGTTGACTGAAATGGTGCTGTCCGAGCCAGTCGCGACGACGCCGTAGCCAAAATCCCCGGTCGTCTGCACGGAGAGCGCGCCGCCGATTTCGAGCGTGGCTGAGAAAAGACTTGCGACGCCTTGTGCTTGAAGGCCGTGCGTGGTGACGGTCGCGCTATCAAGCACCCTGAGTGAGGAGGACGCGCCGCCGGGCGTTGAGCCCCCGACTCCCATGCCTGCGGATCTGACCCCGAACGTCTCGATATCCACACTGCCGACAGTCATCGCGGTGCCGGCTGTGAAAAGCGGCTCCACGCGCAGTCCGATTGCGGAATCTCCTGTCGTCGTGACTTTGGCCAACCCATCGACGGTGACGGTCCCACCGGCATAGGCCCTCAACCCTATGGCGCTTGACCCGGCTGTTGAAACCGTTGCGTTCCCATGAATTTCGATTTGTGAACCGGCATTTCCAGCGTGGACGCCGTGCGAGTTGCTTGTGCCCGTGCCGCCGAGCGTGCTCGCGTTCAGGTCACCGTTTATGACAATCGCACCGCCGCTTTCCGCACTTACGGCATGAGCCGAGTCGGCGCCTGTCGTGGTGACATTCAGGATAGTCCCCGTCCCGCCGACGCTGCCAAAGACAATCTTGGAGTTCACGGATGATGCGAAAACAGCCCGCCCGGCCACGCCCGACGCTGACGTGGCGATATCGGCCCCGCTGACCAAAGTGAAGGTTGTGCCATTCGAAACTTGAACGTTTGAAGTGACAGGGAGGGGCTGCGAGAAAGCCGTCCCGCCGGTGGCGATGCCCGCGGCCAGCGCGCCAGAGCGCAGGACAGCAAGCTTGCCGGCTGCCGCTCCGCCACGCTTGGAAACACCCGATTTCTTCCTTCCCTTTGCAAGTTCAGAAGCGACGATCCACTGATGGGTGGCTGCGTTCCAAACGATCCGATATATGGCATTCAAAATGACTTTCCTATGAAGTAACTAAAGGCCGCGTCTGTCACCCCAGGTGGCACCTGCCGGGCAAGAGATTAGCCATGCAGCGACGATAGGCACTCATCGAACTGGAACACATAAGAGAACTCTGAAACGCGATAGCGTTCAGCGATGCACAATTTTTGAAGCGCTATGGCTTGATAAAAATCAAAGCTGTTGCCTGCGGGTAGACTCGAACGCACGAGTTACGCGTGAGAGGAAAGAGGTGGAGGGCCGTTCCCGTTGGCCGACAGATCACGTTGGCGCTACGCGCCGGGAGCGGAAATCAGCAAATCCATGCCGAGACGCTGCGAGAGAAATTGAGTCGCGAGTTGGCCCCGAACGCTGTTTCCCGCCTCATCGAGCAATGGTGAAAATGTTCCAAGGCCGCCTTTGCCAGGAGAGACCGTCATGATGCCGCCGCCGATACCGCTTTTGCCCGGCAATCCGATTTCGTAAAGCCAATCACCTGACGTCTCGTACAGGCCGGCTGTGAGCATGACCGCCAAGGTGTAGTGGCACACCTCGGGCTTCACGACCTGTTCTCGCGTTATCGGATTGAAGCCGCCGTTTGCAAGGGTGGCGCCCATCACGGCAAGGTCTTCCGCGGTGATGTCGAGCGAACACTGCCGTGTGTAGAGATCGACTGCTTCGAGCGGGCTGCAATATATTGCGCCGGTGCTTTGCAGAAACCAGGCAATGGATCGATTACGGAAGTTGGACTGTGCCGCACTGAGGTAGACCTCTTCGTTGACCAGCAGGTTGCGTCCCGCGAAGCGTGAAAGGCCATCAACCAGAAAGCGCCACTTCGCGTCGGGCGTATCACCGGGCGACAGGCTCGTCGTGGCGATAGCCCCTGCATTGACCATCGGGTTCGTGCGTCCGCCTTGTTCGCGTTCAATGCCGGCGACTGAGTTGAAACTGTGGCCCGTGGCGTTTACACCGAGCCGTTCACGGGCGCCCGTCGCGCCAATCAGGTCGCAGATCAGCGCGAACACGAATGGCTTGGACACGCTCATGATGGTGAACGGAAGCGCGGCGTCTCCCACGGAAAAAATCTGTCCGTCGACACTGGCAATACAGATCCCGAACTTGTCTATGGGAACTCGCGCAAGCGCCGGGTACACCTGCGACACTTTCCCATCATTCAATCCCGCGAACCGCTCGTGCGCGTCGGTCACCAGTTGTTGGACGCGCCCGTGAGCGGGCAGATGACCGGTGGAAACGTGGGGTGGGTTCCCATCCGAAAGTGCATCAAGATCAATCATGCTGTCCTCCAGGCTTTCTCTACGGGTGACCGGCTAGCCCGACCGCATCCGGGCGTCATTTCGACGGATCCGGCAGCTCCTCGGGTACGTAGTTCGGCAGTCGTCCTGCAGGGAAGAAAGCCAGCAGTGAGAGGCCGGCCATGATCAGCAGGCCGACCTTTAGCGCCCACAAGCGCGCGTCCGCATTAAGCGCCACGGCCTTTGCCACCTGCTCCGGACTGGCGCTCGTGGCCGAAAGAACCGTCCTCAGTTGTTCATTGCTGAGGAAGTTGATCCGATCCAGATCCACTTGCGTGAGCAATTCGGGCGGGAAGGCGGCGCTTTGATAAATGGCTGCCAGCACTGCCGCACTGAGCAGGCCCACCATCAGCGCGCCTGCGACGGCCGTACCCACCGCATTGGCCAGATTGTTGGTCGTCCCGCGCAATGAACCGACATCACCGGCCAACTCCTTGGGCGAGGCCGTGACGAGAACGTTGAATACCAAGGTCACAAGGGCTCCCTGACCTATTCCGAACGTGATCAGACCGATGAGAATGGGAATGGAGCTCCAGTCATTCTTCACCACGAAGGCGAGCCAGACCAGTGCAATGGTGCTGAGCGCGAACCCGATGCGGCCGATTGCCCTGGGCGACAGCGTTCGATAGAACCGGACGACAAGAATCGCGGAAAAGAACACCGTCAAATTGAACGGCAACATGGCTATCGTCGTGTCCCAGGGGGTTCTGCCTTGAACAATCTGGATATACAGCGGAACCGAAAAATTCAACATCGCTTCAAGTGCGACGATTGAAAACATGGCAAAGACCGCCGCCCGCTCTACCGGTGAATCGATGACGGACAATGCCAACAAGGGTGTCTGCCCTTGAGACTCCCGCCGGCGCGTCCAGAAGAAAAACGCCTGTCCCAGTACGATTCCGATCACGATCATGACCGGGGCAGGCGACAGGCCCAGAAGGGTGAACGGGGCACTGGGCGTAGCGATCAGCATGCCCCACCGGTTCAGGTTATTGAAACCAAACGACAAGATGATGATTGCGGCGGCCGCAAGCAAAACGCCGAGAAAATCCACCTTGACGGCGGGGTTGCCATGGTCGCGTCTAAGCCGGAAGCTCAGCAGGAAAATCACGGCGGCCAGTATCACCATCAACGCAAATGCGGGCCGCCATCCGAAGTTGGTTCCCACGATCCCACCCACCAGGAACGCCGAGACGCCGGCCGCCGCGCGCGCCGACCCAAGCGTCCCAAGCGCGGTGGCCTGGCGTTCACCCTTGTAGTTCTCAGCGATCAATGCAACCAAAGAAGGAACCAGGGCGGCAGCCGAGGCTCCCGACAGGCCTTGCGCGAGGATCATCACCGAAGCGGTCGGGCTCAATGTCATGATCAACTGCGCGGCGCCAAAAAGCAGCACGCAGATGCGGAAGATCTGTAGGGATCCATATCGCTGATTCAGCTTGGCACCCAGCATGACGAAACCGGCGACGATCATCGAGTAGGTCACGATGCCGGTGGCGACCGTGGTGGGCGGCACGCCGAATGTCTCGACCATGCCTCCCATGGCCACCGGCAGCGAGGCCACGTTGTAGGACATCATCACCTGCGCCAATGCGATCGCGATCATGGGGATCCACGATTGATTCTCGACGACTTGCTGCGACGTGGCTGAGCTTGTCATGGTCAGTTCCTTTATTGCCAGACTGAGGGTCGAGGCGACCTTCAGCGATCAAACGAGAAAGGCGCTTGGCTTCGGGATCAGTTGTCGGTGTGTGGGGAAGCGCGGGTGCGCGCCTGCATCAGGCGGAATATGAACGCGGACGACACGTCACTCGCCTGGAGTCGAATGCGCGTGGATGCAGGATGAAGGAGAGATCGCGGGCAGAAGGGTGGGACGAACCCGTGTTCGAGCGTGCTTGAAGGTCAATCATGCGATCCCCTTGCCATGAGCACATCTACCGCAGCGGCAGCGCCAGTGGCTGCCGGGTTAGAACCGGCACATCGAACGAATAACGAGGCTTCCGCATGGAAACCCCGCGCCGGGTCTGCACCAATATCCTGCCGATGGGTATAAAAGTCAAACGGTTGTCCCGGTATTGCAACACCACCGGGCCGCTCATTTCCAGCGGGCGGCCCCTGCACAAAGTAGCCGGTTCAACCTGTCTATCGGGGGTGTCGGCGTTGTGCTTGACGGACGGACAATTCACTACTTCAATGAAATAGCGCGCGTTTCGACAGCACGTGCAAGCGGGAAAGGCGAATTACTTGGGGAGTATTCATGGTCAAGCCATCTGAATTGGGCCAGGCGTACGGCGCCAGCGTCAATGCAGCCACCGTTGTCCCGAAGCCCCAAGCGGTTCACATCCCCGAGCACAGATCGCCGCCTGAATGCGCATTCGAAACGATTCGGTATCAGGTCCAGGGGTTTGAAAAGGAGCTCGAGCACATCGAAGGGTCCTTTTCCGTGAGCCTGACTTCGGGCGGCTACGCAATGGCCGTCGAATCCATTCGGCTTGACGGACAACTGATCATCTTCGCTGGACGGGACGAAAGCGGGATTCCATTGCGTGTCGTGCAGCACTACACGCAAGTTTCCATCCTGCTTTCAAAAGCTTCGCCGGTGGGTGAAAAAAGACCCATTGGTTTTTACACGGAATGACCTCGGACTGGCCTATGGCTGGCGATGTTCATATTAAAAAAAGCCGCGCATTTTTCGCGCGGCTTTCTCGTTGGCCTGTTTCAGGACCTAGTGCATCTGCCCATACCGCCCGGCATTGAAGTCCTGGATCGCCTCCACGATTTCCTCCTGCGAGTTCATCACGAAGGGCCCGTACCCGACGACCGGTTCATCGATCGGCTCGCCGCTCAGGATAAGGAACACGGCGTCGTTGTTGGCTTCGACCGTGATGTCTTCTCCCTCTTTGGAGAACAGCGCCAGTTGTGCGTCGCGCGCGACGGCGTCGCCGTTGACCAGGACCGTGCCGCGCAGCATGACGAGCATGCTGTTGCGGCCCGCGGGGAGGGGGAACGTCGCCGACTTGCCGGCCGCGAGCTTCACGTCCCATACGTCCATCGGCGTGAAGGTGCGCGCGGGTCCGGCTTGGCCGGCGAAGCTGCCCGCGATCACGCGCAGCGTGCCGGCGTCGCCGGGTAGCGTCACGACCGGGATGTCCGCACTGAGGATGCCCTGATAGCCGGGGTCCGCCTTCTTGTCCTTGGCGGGCAAGTTGACCCAGAGCTGCACCATTTCCAGCTTGCCGCCGGTGCGGGTGAAGGCGTGGGAATGAAATTCCTCGTGCAGGATGCCCGATGCTGCGGTCATCCATTGGACGTCGCCGGGGCCGATGATGCCGCCGTTGCCCGTGGAGTCGCGGTGTTCGACTTCGCCGCTGTAGACGATGGTCACGGTTTCAAACCCGCGGTGCGGGTGCTGGCCGACGCCGCGGGGCTGGCTGGCGGGCTCGAACTCGGCAGGGCCGGCATAGTCCAGCAGCAGGAACGGACTGGTGTCGCGACCCTTGTCGTTGTACGAGAACATCGAGCGCACCGGAAAGCCGTCGCCCACCCAATGGGGACGGGGGCTGGCGTGCAGGCCGAGGATCTTCTTCATGGTGATGTTTCCTGTTGCGCGGCCCCTTCGGGGCCGATCGTCATAAGAAAGAAGATAAGGGCGGAATGCCGATAACGGTAGTGCCCACGGCTGGTAAGCACCGTTCCATATGCCGAACGATCGAGGCGGGGCGCGGATGGGAAGCGTGGTTTTTGGCGGTATCCTCCCCGGCATGGACAAGATCAGGGACAAAGCCGCGGTGGCGCGGTGCGATGCAGCGGTGCAGGGTTTTGCCCCGGTGGCGGGGGACGGCGCGCGCGTGCTGGTGCTGGGTTCGATGCCCGGTGTGGCTTCGTTGCGGCAGGGGCAGTATTACGCGCATCCCCGCAACGCGTTCTGGCCGCTGGCGGCGCGGATTTTCGGGTTCGATCCCGGCCTGGACTATGGTGGCCGGTTGCGCGCGCTGCAGGCGAACGGCGTGGCGCTGTGGGACGTGCTGCAGGCCTGCGAACGTCCGGGCAGCCTGGACGCCGACATCCGGCGCGATACGCTGGTGCCGAATGATTTTGAGGCGTTCCTGGCAGTCCGTCCGACCATCCTGCGCGTCTGCTTCAACGGGGCCAAGGCCGCCGCCATGTTTCGGCGCCACGTGCTGCCCGTCCTGCCGGCCGACTCGCTGCAGTTTTTCGAACTGCCCTCGACCAGTCCCGCGCACGCGGCGGCCAGCTTCGAGCAAAAGCTGGCGGCGTGGGAACCGGCGCTGCGGCTTCCCTCTGCCTGACGCTGAACGCGGCGACACGAACACGGTCGTGCGGTTGCATTTCGTGCACGGATTGCCGCATCCGCTCCCGGAGCGGAGCTCCACCCCGCCAACTCCGTCCCCCAATTGACAGATATCAAGGCTCTATATAACTACAGGTGATAAGTTAATTTCCGTAACACTTAAACGTTTCGGAGTTTAACAATGCACACCCCCACCAGCCCACCGGAAACGCCCCTCCCGGGCAAGCGTGGCTTCCTCAAAGGGCTGCTCGGCCTGGGCGCCGCAGCCACCGTCATTCCCATTCATGCGGACGCGGCGGGTCTCAACGGCCAGCCGCCGCGCCGGCCCGGCATGGCGGGCAAGCGCTACGGCATGGTCGTCGACATGCGCAAATGCATTGGCTGCCAGTCCTGCACGGTGAGCTGTTCGCTGGAAAACGTGCCGCCCATCGGACAGTTCCGCACCACTGTCCTGCAGTACGAGGTCACGCCCGATGTCGGCGGCCCCTGTTCGATGGTGATGCTGCCGCGCCTTTGCAACCACTGCGACAAGCCGCCCTGTGTGCCGGTCTGTCCGGTTCAGGCGACCTTCCAGCGCGAGGACGGCATCGTGTTGGTCGACAACGCGCGCTGCGTGGGTTGCGGTTATTGCGTGCAGGCCTGTCCCTACGATGCCCGCTTCATCAATCACGAGACGCAGACGGCGGACAAGTGCACGTTCTGCGAACACCGGCTGGAAGCCGGGCTGCTGCCGGCCTGCGTCGAAAGCTGCGTGGGCGGCGCGCGTGTGATCGGGGACATGAACGATCCGGACAGCGCCATCTCGCGCCTGCTGGCCGAACACAAGGCGGACATCAAGGTGCTCAAGCCCGAGATGAAGACCGATCCCCACGTTTTTTATATCGGCCTGCCCGACGCGTTCGTGCATCAGGTCGACGGCCAGGCCGGCGTGCGCCTGGCAGGCGGCCACTGAGCCATTGAAGGGGACTCACATGCAAATCTCTGAATTGCTCACGCCGGTCTACGACGCCGCCTGGCTGCCCTGGGCCGTGCAGTATTTCTTTTTGATCGGCATCAGCGCCACGACGGCGCTGACTGCCGCCTTCGCCGCCTTTGGCCGGGCGGATTCCGCCGCGCGCCGTCTGCTGCCGGCAGCGGCGACGGTGCTGTTGGTCAGCGCCATCGCCGCGCCGGTGTCGCTGCTGGCCGACCTGCATCAGCCCGGCCGCTTCTGGCACTTCTACGCACATATCACGCCGTGGTCCTGGATGTGGCTGGGGGCGTTGCTGCTGCCGGTCTTCGTGACGCTGTCGCTGCTGTTCTGCGCGACGTGGTGGTGGGGGAGGATGGCCTGGCTGCGGGTGGTGGCAGTGGCGCTGGCGCTGTCGGCCCTGTCCATCCTGGTCTACACCGGCGCAGAGGTGATGGTGCTGCGTTCGCGGCCCTTGTGGCACACCGTCTTCCTGCCGGTGAACTTTGCGCTGACCGCTTGGCTGGGGGCGTTGGGCGCGATGTTGCTGATCGGCCGCTGGCTGCCGGGCGGACTGCGCGCGTTGCCGGTGGACATGCTGCGCCGCCTGAGCGTGACCGCTGTCACGCTGATCGCCCTGGGGGCGGGCGCCTGGGCGGTGTTGGGCATGCTGGGGCTCGATCCATCATTCGCGGCGGCCCTGCGGCTCTTCGCGGAGTTCCCGATCTGGCGTCTGAGCCTGGCGGGCGCGGTGATCACGGCCTTCTGCATTGTCGCGCTGTTGCAGCGGCCCGCACGAACGCTGGCGGCGCCGCTGCCCTCGGCCACGTTGGCGCTGACCATGCTGGGCGCGGCGTGGATCTTCCGGTGGGTGGTCTTCATGAGCGTGCAGGGCGTGCCGAAGTATGGCGCCGGGCTGTACCTGTACGACATGCCGTGGGGCAGCGACGGGCTGCTGGGCATGGTCGGCGTGTTGGGCCTTTGTGTGGCGCTCTTTACCGCCGTCACCTGGGCCCTGGAAATCTTCCCCGCACGCGCACGCGCCGTGGCCGCCTGAGCGCGCGCCGATACGAAAGCACATGGAATACAAAGCAATGGACAAGCAACACGAAGACGACAAGCGCCGCACCGCGGATGATGGCCCGGACCAGCCTCACGATGAGGCCCGGCGCAAACTGAAGATGCGCGGCGGCATCGTGGCCGGCGGCATGGCGGCCTTTGCGGCGGGCTACGGAGACACCGTGGTCAAAGCGGCCAAGGGCCTGGCGCAAGGCACGGCGGGCGTGCCGACGGCGCACGCCGTGCGCGGCAACTCGCTGACCCCGGAATTCCGCATCGATCCGCTGACCGGCGCGCTTAGCGCCCAGCCCGGCCAGATCGTCAGCCCGTCGAGCTGTCTGGGCTGCTGGACGCAATGCGGCGTGCGCCTGCGTGTGGATACGGCGGAAAACCGCATCCTGCGCGTTGCAGGCAACCCATACCACCCGCTGGCCACGACGCGGCCCGCATCCATGGACACGCCGGTGCGCGACGTCTATGCGCAGCTCGGCGGCGACAGCGGACTGGAAGGCCGCGCCACCTCGTGCGCGCGGGGATCGGCCATGCTGGAGCAGTTGGACAGTCCCTACCGCGTGCTGCAGCCCATGAAGCGGGTGGGCAAACGGGGCGAGGGAAAATGGCAGACGATCAGTTTCGAACAATTGGTGCAGGAGGTCTGCGAAGGCGGTGACCTGTTCGGGGAGGGCCACGTGGACGGTCTGCGCGCGATCTACGACCGCGAGACCCCGCTCGATCCCGGCAATCCCGAATACGGGGCGAAGGTCAACCAGTTCCTCTTCACCGACGCCTCCAATGAAGGGCGCACGCCGCTGATCCAGCGCTTTGCCGGGCAGTCGTTTGGCACCGTCAACTTCAGCAATCATGGTTCGTATTGCGGACAGAGCTTTCGGGTGGGGGCGGGTGCTGCGCTGGGGGATCTGAAGGGCATGCCTCACGGCAAGCCGAACTGGGACAACGCGCGCTTCGGGCTGTTCATCGGCGCGGCGCCGGCGCAGGCCGGCAATCCCTTCCAGCGCCAGGCCCGCCAGTTGGCGGAGGCGCGCGTTCGGCCGCAGGAATCAAGCTTTACCTATGTGGTCGTGTCTCCCGTGCTGCCGGCCTCGTCCAGCCTGTCGGCGGGGTCGGGCAATGAATGGGTGCCCGTCAATCCGGCCAGCGACCTTGCACTGGCCATGGGCCTGATCCGCTGGATCCTGGATCACGAACGTTTCGATGCGCGCATGCTGGCGCAGCCGGGCCCGAACGCCATGAAGGCGGCGGGCGAGGCGGCATGGACCAATGCGACGCACCTGGTGGTGGCCGAACCCGGCCATCCACGCGCGGGCGCCTTCCTGCGCGGCG
>DALZRX010000036.1:0-1613 GCA_032015805.1 Achromobacter sp. | reverse complement strand
CGCTGACCCTGCTGCGCGAGGAAGCGCGACGCAAGCCGCTGGCCGAATACGCCGAACTTTGCGGCGTGCCGGCGGCCCGGATCGCGGACCTGGCCGACCGTTTCACCAGTCATGGCAAGCGCGCCGTCGCCGACGCGCACGGCGGCACCATGAGCGGCGCGGGCTTCTACACGGCCTATGCCATCGCCATGCTCAACACGCTGGTCGGCAACCTGAACGTGGAGGGCGGACTGGTGCTGGACGCCGGGCCTTTCCCGCCTTACGGCGCGGGACCGCGCTACAACATCGCCGGTTTTGCCAACAAGGCGGCGCCCAAGGGCGTGTCGCTGTCGCGCAACCGATTTCCGTACGAGAAAACCAGCGAATACAAGCGCAAGAAGGCCGCCGGCCAGCCCGCCTATCCCGCGGCCGCGCCCTGGTATCCAGCCACGGGCGGACTCAGCTCGGAGATGCTGGCCTCGGCATTGGCAGGGTATCCGTACCGCGCGAAGGTCTGGTTCAACCACATGAGCAATCCGGTCTACGGCATTGCCGGCTTCAAGCACGTCGCCCTTGAACAGTTGAAGGACCCGCGAATCCTGCCGCTGGCGGTGTCGATCAACCCCTTCATCAACGAGACCAACGCGCTTGCCGATTACATCGTGCCGGACACGGTCACGTACGAAAGCTGGGGCGTGTCGGCGCCGTGGGCGGACGTGGTGGCCAAGGCGTCCACCGTGCGCTGGCCCGCTGTGCAGCCTCGGGTGGCGCGCACGGCCACGAACGAGCCGGTGTGCCTGGAAACCTTCCTGATTGCATGCGCCAAGCGCCTGGGCATGCCGGGCTTCGGCGTGGGCGCCATCTCGGACAAGGACGGCGCCAAGTACGCGCTGGACACGCCCGAGGACTTCTTTCTGCGGGGGATGGCCAACATCGCTTTTGCGGCGGGACGTCCGGTGCCCGAGGCCAGCGATGACGACATGGCGCTGACTGGCGTCGACCGCTACCGCGACCTGTTGCAGAGCAAGCTCAAGCCGGGGGAATGGCGGCAGGTGGCCATGCTGATGAGCCGGGGCGGGCGCTTCGACAGGATGGAAGACGCGTGGACGCAGGACGCAGGGCAGGGGCGGCGCACCCGGCTCGCCTATGCCAAGCCGCTGCACGTGTGGAGCGAGGAATTGGCGGGCTTTCGTCACGCCATGACGGGCGAGCGCTACAGCGGCTGTCCCACCTGGTATCCCACGCGGCTGGCGGACGGGCGCGACATGCGCGATGAATATGCGCGCGAGGACTGGCCGTTCCTGCTGAGCTCTTTCAAGTCCAACTTGATGAGCTCCCTGTCGATCGGCGTGAACCGCCTGCGCCAGGTGCATCCGCACAATCCCGTGGCGATCAACCGGCAGGACGGAGAACGGCTGGGCATCCGCAACGGCGATACGGTGCGCATCGTCACGCCGGGCGGATCGGTGACGGGGCTGGCGCTGTTGCGCGACGGCGTCCAGCCGGGGGCGCTGGGCATCGAGCACGGCTACGGCCATACCGAGCTGGGCGCGCGCGCCCATATCGTCGACGGCAAGGCGATGCCGCACGACCCGGGGCTCGCGGCGGGCGTCAACCTGAATGACCTGGGCTTT
>DALZRX010000035.1:3960-17546 GCA_032015805.1 Achromobacter sp. | reverse complement strand
CATTGGGCGGGCAGTCCGGCCAGGCCGTTGGGCAGCAGCGCCACCAGCGCGATGATGGCCAGGCCCAGCGGCAGGTGCCAATGGCGCGCGTAGTCGCCAAACAGGTCCTGCGACTGGAACAGCTCCTGCAGCAGCACCATCGTCACCGTGCCCAGCACGGCGCCGCCCAGGCTGCCCATGCCGCCCAGGATGACCATCAGCAGCACCAGCCCGGACTGTTCCCAATTCAGCAGCTCGGGCGTGACGAAGCCATCCTTCAACGCAAACAGAAAGCCCGCCAGCCCGGCCAGCGTGGCGCCGACGACATAGGCCGCAAGCTTGTAGGGATAGGTCGAATAGCCCGCCGCACGCATGCGCTGTTCGTTGATGCGGATGCCGGCGAGCGCCGCGCCGAACGGCGAGCGGCGCAGTAGCGCCAGGAAGCCCCACGTCAGCGCCAGGCAGGCGAGCACGAAGAAGTAGAACGTGCCGGCGTTGCCCAGGTCGAACGGCATCCAGCCGCCCAGCATAAGTTCTGGACGGAAGTACAGGTAGATGCCGTCGCTGCCGCCGCCGATCTTGGTGTCGTGAAAGACGTAATACGCCATCTGCGAGAACGCCAGCGTGACCATGATGAAATACACGCCGCGGGTGCGCAGCGCCAGTGCACCGGTGACCACCGCATACGCGGCCGCCGCGAGCAGCGCGGCGGGCAGCAGCCACCACAGGCTGGCCGCTTCGGACTCGGGCGAGAGCAGCGCGGCGACATACGCGCCGATGCCGAAGAACGCGGCATGTCCCAGGCTGACGAGTCCCGCTCCGCCCACCAGCAGTTGCAGGCTGAGCGCGAAGATTCCGTAAATCATGATCTTCACCGCCAGCCCGGTGTAGTAATCGCTGCCGCTGAAGGCAAACGCGGCCAGCGCCAGCAGCGTGGCGATGGGCAGGATTCGGTTGAGCATAGGCGTGCGCATGCGAGGGTCCTTTTGAGGTCGACAGGACCTAGCCCTGTTTGAACAGCCCTTCGGGCTTGCAAAGAAGAATGAAGGCCATCAGCAGATAGACCAGCACGCCCGCCGCGGAAGGAAAAAGCACCTGGCCGAAGGTTTCCGCAAAGCCGACCAGCATTGCGGCCAGGAAGGCGCCGCGGATCGACCCGATGCCGCCGATCACCACCACCACGAAACAGATGATGAGCACGCCGTTGCCCATGCCCGGGTAGACCGACGAAACGGGCGCGGCGATGCTGCCGGCCAGCGCTGCCAGCGCCACGCCGGCGGCAAAGACCACGCGGTAGAGCTTGTTGATGTCGATGCCCAGCGAGCTGATCATCTCGCGGTTGCTGGCGCCGGCGCGCAGCATCATGCCCAGCCGCGTGCGCGAGATCATCCAGTACAGCAGCAGCGCAACGACGATGCCCACGCCGGAGATGAAGAGCCGGTAGATGGGATACGTCATCACGCCGCCCAGCGGGATGCTGCCCTGCAGCCAGGCGGGCAACGGCACGCCGTGCACGTCGTTGCCGACAAGGATGCTGCGCAGTTCCTCGAACACCAGGATCAGGCCGTACGTCATCAGCACCTGCTGCAGGTGATTGCGCTTGTACAGGTAGCTGAAGAACGCCGCTTCAAGCAGATAGCCCAGCATGGCGGCCGCCAGCACGCAGACCGCCAGCGTGGCGAGGAAGCCGCCGCCCAGCCAGCGATCGACCAGCGGCCCCAGCGCGAACGCCATGTAGGCGCCGATCATGTAGAAGCTGCCGTGGGCCAGATTGATGATGCCCATGATCCCGAAGATCAGCGTCAGTCCGCTGGCCACCAGGAACAGCAGCAAGCCGTACTGGAATGCGTTCAGGCTCTGGATGAGCAGGATGCTGATGTCCATGGGGCCTCCCGTGGCGGACGCGTTCGGAGGGCTACAGCTTGCAGCCGCGCGCGGGATCGGCCAGCTTCTGCACGGCGATCTCGACGACCTTGTTTTCCAGGCCGTCGACGCGGCGCAGGTAGATGTCCTGGACCGGGTTGCCCGCCTTCGACAGCGTGAATGTGCCGCGCGGGCTGTCCACGGTCGCCGTGCGCATGGCGCTGCGGAAGGCGTCCTTCTTCGAGAAGTCGCCCTTCACGGCGGAAAGCCCCGACTGCATGAGTTGCGCGGCGTCATAGCCTTGCACCGCGTAGACGTCCGGCTGCACCTTGTACGCCTTGGAATAGTCGGCGCGGAACGCGTTGTCGCGCGGCGTGTTCAGGCCGTCGGCATAGTGCAGGGTGGTCAGCAGGCCCTGGGCGGATGCGCCCTGGGCCTGCAGGGTGCCGTCCGTCAGGAACCCCGAGCCGTACAGCGGGATCGTCTTGTCCAGGCCGGCCGCGTGGTAGTCCTGCACGAACTTCACTGCGCCGCCGCCGGCGAAGAAGGTAAAGACCATGTCGGGCTTGAGCGCGGCGATCTCGGTCAGCAGGGATTGGAACTCCACGTTGGGGAAGGGCAGGCTCAGTTCGCGCACGACCTTGCCGCCGGCCTTCTCGAAGCCCTCCTTGAAGCCACCGATCGCCTCGTCACCCGCCGCGTATTTCCAGGTGATGGTCACGGCCGTCTTGTGGCCCTTGGAGTACGCCACCGGTCCCATCGCGTAGGCCGGCTGCCAGTTGGTGAACGAGGTGCGGAAGATGCCGGGGCTACACAGCGGGCCGGTGATCGCGTTGGCTCCGGCGTTGGTTACGATCAGCGTGGTGTCCGCGTCCTTGGCCGCCTTGGCAAGCGCCATCGCCACGCCCGAATGCACGGTGCCGATCAGCACGTCCACCTGGTCGCGCTTGATGAGACGGTTGGCGTTCTCGGCGGCCTTGGCCGGATTGGATTCGTCGTCCACCTTGAAGTATTCGATCTCGCGCCCGCCCAGCTTGCCGCCTTGCTCGGCAACGTAGAGTTTGAAGCCGTTTTCGATGGCATTGCCGAGCGCGGCGAAGGTGCCGCTGTAGGGCAGCATGAAGCCGACCTTGAGCTTGTCGTCGGCGTGCGCGCCGCTAGCGGCGATCGTCAGGGCGGCGGCCAGCGCGGCCCGGGTCAGGACGTGGTTCATGGTTTGTCTCCGTGCTTGTTATGGGCGGACGCCGTGGCCGGTGCGCGGCCTGGGTCAACCGGGTTTTTCCAGCGCGCCGACAAAGCGTGCGACGGCCTGGACAACGGTGGCGGGCTGATCCCGGTGCGGGGAATGCCCGCAGTCCGGAATCTCCAGCAGTTCGGTTTGCGGCGCGCGCCGGCGGATGCCGCGCACCTGCTCCAGCGTGCCGTATTGGTCGTCCGTGCCCTGGATGGCCAGCACGGGGCAGGCGATCCGGCGCAGATCGTCCTCGATGTTCCAGCCGCGGAATTCGGGCTTCAGCCAGATGTCGTTCCAGCCCCAGAACGCGGAGTCCACGTCCTGGTGATGCCGGCTCAACCGCGCGCGCAGGTCCGATTCCAGGTACGCCTCGCGCGCGGCAGCGATGCTGGCGACGGAGACGTCTTCGACGAAGAGGTGGGGCGCCGCCGCGATCACGCCTGCGACGGCGTCCGGATACATTGCGGCGTACAGCAACGCGATCGAGCCGCCGTCGCTATGGCCGAACAGCACGGGCTTGTCCTGGCGGGCGTTCACGCCCAGGACCTCCAGCAAGGCCGGCAACACTTCCTGCGCCTCACGGTGCATGAAGTCCACGGGCCACGCTTCGCGCAGCGGGCGCGCGGTCGACTGGCCGTATCCGTAGCGTGAATACAGCAGCCCGCGGCAGGCGGCCGCGTCGCAGACACGCGTCGGCCAGTCCTTCCACATGGACACCGATCCCAGGCCCTCGTGCAGGAAGACGATGAGCGGCGCTTCGCCGCGCTCGGGCGCGATCCACTGGCATTCCAGCCGCATGTCGCGGCCCCGCGCGTGCAGGTTGGCAAAGACCGTGCCGGCCCCGGGTGCCGTGGTCATAGCGCGGCCTCTTCAAGCGCGCGCAACCGGAAGCGCTGGATCTTGCCGGTGGCGGTCTTGGGCAGTTCCTCGAGAAAATCGATCTGGCGCGGATACTTGAACGGCGCCAGGTGCTGCTTGACGTAGTGCTGCAGGGCGGCGCCCGTTTGCGCGTCGGGTTCGAAGCCGGCGCGCAGCACCACGTAGGCCTTTGTCTTGACCAGCCCGTCGTGATCCGGCACGCCGATCACGGCGGCTTCCAGCACCGCCTCGTGCTGGATCAGGATGTTCTCCACCTCCACCGGCGACACGTACTGGCCGCTGACCTTGATCATGTCGTCGCTGCGTCCGGCATAGGTGTAGTAGCCGTCCGGATCGCAGACGTACTTGTCGCCGCTTTTCAACCAGTCGCCCAGGAAGCACTGGCGCGTCTTGTCGCGATTGTTCCAGTACATCAGCGCGGCGCTGGGCCCCTTGATGTAGAGGTCGCCGATGGCGCCCGCCGCGACCGGCGCGCCGTTGTCGTCGCGCAGTTGCACCTCATAGCCCGGAACGGGCTTGCCCGTGGTGCCGTAGCGCAATTGTCCCGAGCGGTTCGAGATGAAGATGTGCAGCATCTCGGTCGAGCCGATCCCGTCCAGGATTTCACAGCCGAAGTGACGCGTGAAACGTTCACCGATGTCGCGCGGCAGGGCCTCGCCTGCCGATGTGCAGATCCGCATCGCGACCTGTTCGCGCGGCGGCAGGTCGGGCGAGGCCAGCATGCTGGCGTATAGCGTCGGCACGCCATAGAAAACCGTGGGCCGATGCCGGACCAGACGTTGGAACACCGCCTGCGGCGTGGGGCGCTCGGCCATCAGGACGACGGTCGCGCCCACTGACAGCGGAAAGGTCAGGCCGTTGCCCAGGCCGTACGCGAAGAACAGCTTCGCCGCTGAGAACACCACATCGCTTTCGCGGATGCCCAGCACCGGCTTGGCATAGAGTTCAGCGGTGTGCCAGAGGTTGCCGTGGGTGTGGACCACGCCCTTGGGCTTGCCGGTGGAACCGGACGAGTACAGCCAGAACGCGATCTCGTCGGACAGCGTGCGGGCGGCGGGCACCAGCGGAGCGGCGGCCAGCAGGGTTTCGAATTCATCGGCGCCGTCCGGCAGGTCCGTGCCTGGCTGCGAAACGACCAGGTGTTCCACATCCGCGGGCGCCTGGCCCAGCGCCGACTGCAAGATGGGCAGCAAGGCGCCCGACACGAAGACCGCGCGCACTCGGCTGTGCGCAACGATGTACGCGTAGTCGTCCGCGGTGAGCAGGGTGTTCACCGCCACAGGCACCACGCCAGCGTGCAAGGCGCCCAGGAACACCACCGGCCAGTCGGCGGCGTCCTGCATCAGCAGCAGGATGCGTTCCTCACGGCGCAGGCCCAGGCCGCGCAGCGCGCCCGCCATGCGGGCCACCCGCTCCGCCAGTTCGCCATACGTGAGCTGGCGGGTGTCGTCGATATAGGCCGGCTTGGCGGCGCGTGGCGCGTTCAGCGCGGCCAGGTGGCTGGCGAAATTCAGTTCTGCGGGGCAGGTGTTCACGGTTGTCTCCTGATGTCCTGGTGGGCGGACGCCGTGCCTGTGTTTGTTCTTGGCGGCATGGCTCTGGGTGTCCGGGCCGGTCGTCAGCCGGGGCGCGTGAATTCGATGGCCCCGCCGGGCAGCAGGTACAGCACCAGCGCGCGGCCCGCTGTCACGGTGGGGCGGTGGGCAGAGCCTGGTCCGTAGACCAGCCAGCCGGCGCCGTGGCCGTCGAAGCGCGCGTCTTCGGTAAGGGGCATGATCATGTCGATCTCGCCGTTGGGATGGGCATGGTGCGGGCCGGCCAGGTCGTTCATGTCGACGACGTCCACCGAGCATCCGTCCAGGTCGTCGGCCGGCTTGATCACCCGGCCGTACTTGATGCCGCCGCCTTCGCGGTTGCACATCCATCCGTCGGCCACGCCCTGCCTACAGGTGGCGAAGATGTGCTGGAACAGCGCGCTGTGCGGACCGGCCGTATCGTTGAGCCGGGCCTGCAGCGTCGCATCCAGCGGCTGGCCGGCGGTCAGGCGCGTCACGTCGCGCATCAGGGCATGGAATTGGTCAGGCGTACTCACCAGGCGGCTCCTTTACACTGTCGGCGCTTCGGCAGTCCGAATCGGGACTGCGGTTTTTTTGCACCGGATCGGCTGTGGACTCGTTGGATGGAAAAATAGTGCTTCCGTTGATGTGGGTCAAGCACTATAGTGCATAAAAGAGCGGTAATCAGGGTTTTTGCGGAGTCAGTCGAACCATGAATCAAGCGCTAGACACGGCGCCCATCGAACCCCGGCGCGACGCCTTTCTGATCGCCTTGGGCGAGCGCGTACGCCGCCTGCGCGCCATCCGTGGCATGACGCGCAAGGGGCTGTCCCAGGCGACCGGCGTGTCCGAGCGCCACTTGGCCAATCTGGAGCATGGCGTCGGCAACGCGTCGATATTGGTGCTGCTGCAGATCGCCCGGGCCTTCAATTGCGCGCTGGCCGAACTGGTGGGCGACGTGACCACGGAATCCCCCGACTGGCTGCTTATCCGGGAACTGCTCAGCGGACGCACGGAGTCCGATCTTCAGCGCGCCCGCGAAGCGCTGTCGCAGCTTTTCGGCGTGGGCGCCGGGGCGCAGCGTCCCAACCGCACCCAGCGCGTGGCGCTCATCGGCCTGCGTGGCGCGGGCAAATCGACGCTGGGTCAGATGCTGGCCGACGACCTGGGCTATCCCTTTGTGGAACTCAACCGCGAGATCGAGCGGGTGGCGGGCTGCAGCATCCTGGAAATCCATAACCTTTACGGCCCCAATGCCTACCGCCGCTACGAACGGCGCGCACTGGAAGAGGCCGTGCAGATCTATCCGGAAATGGTGCTGGCCACGCCCGGCGGCCTGGTGTCCGAGCCCGCCACGCTGAACCTGCTCCTGACCCATTGCTATACGGTCTGGCTGCGCGCCACGCCGGAAGAGCACATGGAACGCGTCATGGCCCAGGGCGACTTCCGCCCCATGTCGGGCAACAACGAAGCCATGGCCGACCTCAAGCGCATTCTGGCGGGGCGCGAAGCCTTCTATGCCAAGGCCGACCTGACCTGGGTGACCAGCAACCTGGAAGTTTCCGAGAGCTTTGCCGGCTTGCGCACGCAGGTGCGCAAGGCCTGCGCGCTGCCGCTGTAACGCCGCCGTATTTCAGCTCGCAGGGCCATGGGCCGCTCCTTTCGGGGCGGCCTTTTTGTTGCCCTTTGGCGTGTCCCGAAGACCTGCACTTTTCTGCATATTCTGCTTGACGCTCCAAAACGCCTGCACTAATCTGCATAATAATTCATGTGGTGCAGTATTTTTCCTGTCCGAGCACAGGGCGTATGAGGAGACACACTATGAGCAGCCCCATCAACCGGGTCGACTTCCGAACCGATCCCGCCCAGTACCGGCACTGGCGCCTGACGTTTGACGGGCCGGTCGCGACACTGGCCATGGACGTCGCCGAAGACGGGGGCCTGCGCCCGGGCTACAAGCTCAAGCTCAATTCGTACGACCTGGGTGTCGACATCGAACTGCACGACGCCCTCCAGCGCATCCGCTTCGAGCACCCGGAGGTGCGCAGCGTGGTCGTCACCAGCATGAAGGACCGGATTTTCTGTTCGGGCGCCAACATTTTCATGCTGGGATTGTCCACCCATGCCTGGAAGGTCAACTTCTGCAAGTTCACCAATGAAACGCGCAATGGCATCGAAGATTCCAGCCGGCATGGCGGCCTCAAGTTCATCGCCGCATTGAACGGCGCCTGCGCGGGCGGCGGCTATGAACTGGCCCTGGCCTGCGATGAGATTCTGCTGATCGACGACCGCTCGTCGTCCGTCGCGTTGCCCGAAGTGCCCCTGCTGGGCGTGCTGCCGGGCACGGGCGGGCTGACCCGGGTCACCGACAAGCGGCGCGTGCGCCATGATCATGCCGACATCTTCTGCACGCTGGTCGAGGGCGTGCGCGGGCAGCGCGCCAAGGATTGGCGGCTGGTGGACGATGTGGTCAAGCCCGCCCGCTTCGAGGAAGAAGTCCGCGCCCGTGCGTTGGCGCTGGCGCAAGACAGCGACCGGCCGGCAGGCGAGCAGGGCGTCGCGCTGACGCCGCTGGAACGCTCGGAATCCGCCAACAGCCTGTCCTATCGCTACGTCGACGTGCAACTCGACCGCGAAAAGCGCCAGGCCACATGGACCGTGCGCGCCCCGCAGGGCAAGGTCGAAACGGAACTGCAGGACATCGTGGCCGCGGGCGCCGCCTGGTGGCCGCTGCAGATGGCGCGCGAGCTGGACGACGCCATCCTGTCGATGCGCACCAATGAGCTGGAGATCGGCACCTGGATCCTGAAGACCGAGGGCGACGCGCAGGCGGTGCTGGCAGCGGATGCCGCCCTGGAGCAGCACGCGGACCACTGGTTCGTGCGCGAGACCGCCGGCATGCTGCGCCGCACGCTGGCGCGGCTGGATGTCACGTCGCGCAGCCTGTTTGCGCTGATCGAGCCCAACTCGTGCTTTGCCGGCACGCTGCTGGAATTGGCGCTTGCGGCCGACCGAAGCTACATGCTGGACGTGGAAGACGACGATGAGATCGACGCCGCTCCGCCGCGCATCGTCGTGGGCGAACGCAATTTCGGCGCCTACCCGATGGTGAACGGCCAGAGCCGCCTGCAGCGGCGCTTCCATGGCGAGACGCCACCGCTGGAAGCGATACGCGCACAGGCGGGGCGCAGCGTGTCGGCGGCGGGCGCGCTGGATCTGGGCCTCATCACCTACGCGCCGGACAGCATCGACTGGGACGACGAGGTGCGGCTGGCGCTGGAGGAGCGGCGCGCGCTGTCGCCCGATGCGCTGACGGGCCTGGAGGCGAATCTGCGCTTCGGCGGGCAGGAAACCATGGAAACCCGCATCTTCGGCCGGCTGACCGCCTGGCAGAACTGGATCTTCAACCGCCCCAACGCGGCGGGCGACAAGGGCGCGCTCAAGCTGTACGGCAAGGGCGAGCAGGCGGCATTCGACTGGAACCGCGTCTGAGCGGCATTCCGTAGGCAAGGCCCCATTCCAAGCATCAGGAGAGAGACATGTCCGGCATCAACTACACCGACAAGATCCCCAACAACGTCAACCTGTCCGGCGACCGCACCTTGCAGCGCGCGCTGGAGCACTGGCAGCCGAACTACCTGCAATGGTGGCAGGACATGGGCCCCGACGGTTCCCACGGGTTCGATGTCTACCTGCGCACGGCGGTCAGCGTCGAGCCCGACGGCTGGGCGCATTTCAATCACGTGCGCATGCCCGATTACCGTTGGGGCATCTTCCTGGCGCCGCTGGACGGCCAGCGCAAGATCCACTTCGGCGAGAACATGGGCCGCGACGTGTGGCAGGACGTGCCGGGCGAGCACCGCGCCAACCTGCGCCGGATCATCGTCACGCAGGGCGACACCGAGCCCGCGTCCATCGAGCAGCAGCGGCACCTGGGCCTGACGGCGCCATCGCAGTACGACCTGCGCAACCTCTTCCAGATCAACGTGGAAGAAGGGCGGCACCTGTGGGCCATGGTGTACCTGCTGCATCGGTATTTCGGGCGCGACGGGCGCGAGGAGGCCGATGCGCTGCTGCAACGCAGCTCGGGCGATTCGGACAATCCGCGCATCCTGGGCGCCTTCAACGAAAAGACGCCGGACTGGCTGGCGTTCTTCATGTTCACCTACTTCACCGACCGCGACGGCAAGTTCCAGTTGTGTGCGCTGGCCGAGTCCAGCTTCGATCCGCTGGCGCGCACGACCAAGTTCATGCTGACCGAAGAAGCGCACCACATGTTCGTGGGCGAGTCCGGCATCTCGCGCGTCATCCAGCGCACCTGCGAAGTGATGAAGGAACTCAAGACCGACGATCCGCAAGCCGTGCGCGCGGCCGGCGTGATCGACCTGCCCACCATCCAGCGTTATCTGAACTTCCACTACAGCGTCACCATCGATCTCTTCGGCGCGGACCAGTCGTCCAATGCCGCCATCTTCTACGGTTCGGGGTTGAAGGGCCGGTACGAGGAAACCAAGCGCAATGACGACCATCAGCTCAAGAACGACACCTATCGGGTGCTGAACGTCAGCAACGGCAAGCTCACCGAGGCCGAGGTGCCGATGCTCAACGCCCTGAACGAGGTGCTGCGCGACGACTTCATCCGCGACTCGGTGGCTGGCATCGGGCGCTGGAACAAGGTCATCGAAAAGAGCGGCCTGGCCTTCCGCCTGCAGGTGCCGCACAAGGCCTTCAATCGCCAGATCGGCACGCTGGCGGGCATCCGCATGTCGCCCGAGGGCGAGATCCTGTCCGAAGCGCAATGGCAGGCCAATCAGCACAAGTGGCTGCCCACGCCCGAGGACCGCGCCTTCGTCGCGTCGCTGATGGGCCGCGTCACGGAGCCGGGCAAATTTGCCAACTGGATCGCGCCGCCCGTCATGGGCATCAACCGCCAGCCGGTGAATTTCGAGTACGTGCGTTTCAACTAAAAGGCCGCGCGGGCCGCGTGCCCGCGCGTAGGGAGGACGGCGATGAACGCCCCATTACCGGTGGAAGTCCTGAAGCAGCACCTGATCGATCCCGAGATCTGCATCCGCTGCAACACCTGCGAAGAGACCTGTCCGGTCGATGCGATCACCCACGATTCGAACAACTACGTGGTGGATCCGGAAATCTGCAACGGCTGCATGGCCTGCGTGCCGCCGTGCCCGACGGGTTCCATCGACAACTGGCGGCTGGTTGTGCGCGCCGAGGCCTACTCCGTGCAGGACCAGTTGGGCTGGGAAGAGCTTCCCCAGGAAAAGTCCCTGCCGCTTGATGCCGCGGCGTCGCCCGCAACCGTGGACGCCGTCCCGGATCCGCTTGCCGAACCCGCAATGGCGCCTGCCGCGCCCACGATGCCCGGCGCCGCGGTCCCGCCGTGGTCGGCCGCCCATCCCTATGTGAACCTGTACACGCACAAGACGCCCATTACCGCGACGGTGGTGGGCAACTACCGCGTCACGGGCGCCGACACGGAAAGCGATATCCACCACATCGTGCTGGACTTCGGCGAGCAACCTTTTCCGGTGCTGGAGGGCCAGTCGATCGGCATCCTGCCGCCGGGCGCGGATGCGCAGGGCCGGCCGCATCACGCGCGCCAGTATTCGCTGGCGAGCCCGCGAGACGGCGAGCGGGCGGGCTACAACAACTTGTCGCTGACCGTAAAGCGCGTCACGCAGGACCACGACGGCGCGGCGGCGCATGGCGTTTGCTCCAACTACCTCTGCGACCTCGCCAAGAACGATACCGTGCAGGTGATCGGCCCCTTCGGCCACACGTTCCTGATGCCCAACCACCCGCGGGCCAATCTCATCATGATCTGCACGGGAACCGGGTCGGCGCCGATGCGGGCCATGACGGAGCGCAGCCGCCGCCTGATGGGGGCGGCGGACATCGGCAAGCTGATGCTTTTTTTCGGCGCCCGCACCGAACGCGAACTGCCGTACTTTGGCCCGTTGATGAAGCTGCCGCGCGACTTCATCGACATCAACCTGGCGCTCTCGCGCGAGCCCGGCCAGCCCAAGCGGTATGTCCAGGACCTGATCCGCGAACGGGCGGCGCACGTGCGCGATCTGCTGAGCGACCGCAACACCTGCATCTACGTCTGCGGCCTGAAGGGCATGGAAATCGGCGTGCTGGATGCACTACGCGAAGTGGTGGTGCAGTCGGGCGAGGATTGGTCTATCCTGCATGAAGCACTGCGCCGCGAGGGCAGGCTGCACTTCGAGACGTACTGATCCAATAACAGCTGCGTGACGATCGGCGCGCCTGGGCGCGCCGCTTTCGTTGGCACGGGGAAAAAAACATGAAGTTCGCGGAATTCAAGGACGGCATGGTGATCAAGGGCGGGCCGGTCACCGTGACGGAGGCGGAGATCCTGGCGTTTGCCCGCCAATACGATCCACAGTGGTTCCATACCGATCCGCAGCGCGCGGCGGAAGGCCGTTGGGGCGGGCTGATCGCCAGCGGCTGGCACACCTGCGCGCTGGCCATGCGCATGGCGGTCGATGCCGCCTTGCATGATTCGGAGTCCTTCGGTTCGCCCGGCCTGGGCGAAGTCCGCTGGCGCACGCCGGTGCGCCCCGGAGACACCCTGCACCTGCACGCGCGCGTGCAAGGCGCGCGCCATTCGTCCTCGCGCCCAGACCTGGGCATCATCAACTGGGCGTGGACGGTCGTGAACCAGCACGACGAAAGCGTGCTGGAAATGGACGCGACCAGCCTGTTCGACCTGTCCGGCAACAATTAGGCGCGTCGTTTTAGCGCTTGCCAGCCTGTTTGAGCAGGGCGGCTCCCTCCGGGCCAGCCGCCGTCTTCCATGCATTGATCGATTCGGTTGAGGCATCCTTCAACGCCTTGCGCACCGCAGGCGGCACCGCGGTGTTGATCGCGACCCCGTTCTTGCGCATGTTGGCGTAGTTCTGCTGCAGGCGCCCTTCGATGCGTTTCCACTGCTCGGCCTCGGTCTGCGCGGCGGCCTGATCGATCGCCTTGCGCGAGCGCGCATCCAGCGCCTGGTAGGCTTTCAGGTTCATCGTCGCCACCGAGATCGGCATGGCGTAATTGATCTCGGCGAAGTTGGGCAGGTATTCCCACAACTTGCGGCCAGCGCCACCGTCGCCGGAGGACAGCACGGCATTCACCTCGCCGGACGCGATGCGGGGCATGGCGTCCGCGAACGAGATGTTCTGCGCCTGCGCGCCCGCCCGTTGCATGACGTCCTGCGACGTCGCATCGTAGGTGCGGATGGTCATCCGCTTCAGCGCGGCAACACTGTCCAGCTTCTGTTTGGACCAGATGCCCGATGCCGGCCATGGCGTGGTGTAGAGCAGCTTCTGGCCGTGCGAGGCCAGCAGTTTCTCGTACGCCGGGCGGGCGGCCTTGTTGAGGTTGCGCGCCTTGGACAGCGAATCCGCCAGGAAGGGCAGGGACGACACACCGAAGATCGGGTACTTCGTGGCCAGCGCCCCGGCGAAGGCGTCGCCCGCATCGACCTTGCGCGTTTGCACGGCGTCGATCATGTCGCCGGACTTGATCCCCTTGGCCGCGTCAAAGCTCGCGTCGATGACGACATTGCCGGCCGACTTGGCGCGCACCAGCTCGGCAAACGTGGACACGCCCTGGCCGGGCATGGAGGTGGCCGGGTATTCGGTGGTCATGGTCAGCGTCGTGACGGCGTGAGCGCCATGCGCGACAAACGCGATGGCGATGCCTGCCGCCAGACGTGGAAACGTGATGCCTTGCATGCGCAACTCCTGTTGGGGAAAGCGGGGAGCCGGCACGGGGGGACGGCACGAGGGCCCGTCCTGGCCGGTGCCAGACCAATGCCGTAAAGCGTACGAGGTGTACAGGCGTGCGCCTAGTCGGGCTTTCGGCAATGCCGGGGCCTCGCGGGATCGGGCATATGGCGGATTGCGCATGCCGCCGTGAATCGGGCATGAAAAAGGCCGCCCTTTCTGAGGGCGGCCTCTTGGCTACGGCAGGCGATCGATCAATAGAACGCCTGGATGCCGGTCTGCGCGCGGCCCAGGATCAGGGCGTGCACGTCGTGGGTG
>DALZRX010000035.1:0-3950 GCA_032015805.1 Achromobacter sp. | reverse complement strand
CACGCCGGGCATCATCTGGTCGGCGGACACTTCCACTTCGTCCATGACGATTTCACCGGTGATCGACGCGCGCAGGCCGACCTTGCCGTGGATGGCGGGCGCCGACAGGCCCTTCATGCCCTTTTCCAGGATGAAGCCGCGGATCTTGCCGTCAAAGTCGCCGCCGACGCACTTGGCCCAGACCACGAACACGTCCGCGATGGGCGAGTTGGTGATCCACATCTTGTTGCCGGACACCTTGTAGCCGTCGGCCGTCTTGACGGCACGGGTTTCCATGCCGTTGGGGTCGGAACCGTGGTTGGGTTCGGTCAGGCCGAAGCAGCCGATCCATTCGCCGCGGGCGAGCTTGGGCAGGTACTTCTTCTTCTGTTCTTCGCTGCCGAATTCGTTGATCGGCACCATCACCAGCGAGGACTGCACGCTCATCATCGAGCGATAGCCGGAGTCGACGCGTTCGACTTCACGGGCGATCAGGCCGTAGCTGACGTAGTTCAGGCCGGCGCCGCCGTATTCGACGGGGATCGTTGCGCCCAGCAGGCCGAGTTCGCCCATTTCGGAGAAGATTTCGGGATCGGTCTTCTCGTTGCGGAAGGCGTTGAGCACGCGCGGAGCCAGCTTGTCCTGCGAATAGGCGTAGGCGGCGTCGCGCACCATGCGCTCTTCTTCGGTCAGTTGCTGATCCAGCAACAGGGGATCTTGCCAGTGGAATGAGGGGTTCGAGGACATGCTGGGTCTCCGCTATGGATTTCCGTGATCGGAATCTAGAAAGTTTAAACTTAAAATAATTCGGGCGGCAAGTTGGGGTTTGCACGGCGGCGCGCCTGGGCGCGCCGCCGGTGTTGCCGGCCCCGATGGGGTCAGTGCTGGGCTTTCAGCGCCGCCTCGCGGATCTTTTCGAGGGTCGTGGACGGGCTGATGGTTTCCGGATCGATGAAGCAGTGCAGGATCGCCGGCTTGCCGCTGGCCAGTGCCCGTTCGAAGGCCGGGCCGAATTGATCGGTGGTCTCCACGCGTTCGCCGTGGCCGCCGAAGGCGCGCGCGTAATCGGCGAAATCGGGGTTCTTGAGCTGGGTCGCGGAAACGCGGCCCGGATAGTGCTTTTCCTGGTGCATGCGGATCGTGCCGTACATGCCGTTGTCCACCAGCACCACGATGATGGGCAGGTCGTACTGCACCGCCGTGGCGAATTCCTGGCCGTGCATCAGGAAGCAGCCGTCACCCGCAAAGCAGACGACGGTCTTGTCCGGCCAGACGCGCTTGGCGCCGACGGCCGCAGGCAGCCCGTAGCCCATCGAACCCGAGGTCGGCGCGAGCTGCGTGCCGAAACGCGTGAAGCGGTGGAACCGGTGCAGCCAGGTCGCGTAGTTGCCGGCGCCGTTGGTCATGATGGCGTCGGCAGGCAGCGTCTTTTCCAGATAGGCCATCACCTGGCCAAGCTGCAGCGCGCCCGGCGTGGTGATGGATTCGGGGTCGCTCCATTTCAGGTACGACTCGCGCATGGTCTTCGTGCCTTCGGCCCAGGCGGGGGCGGCCGGCGCCTTCAGGCCGGCCAGCGACGCGGCGAAGGCGGACGGCGAGGTGTTGATGGCAAGGGTGGGGCGATACACGCGGCCCAGCTCCGCGGTGTCGGGATGCACGTGCACCAGCTTTTGCTTGGGCACGGGGATGTCCAGCAGCGTGTAGGCCTGGCTGGGGTTCTCGGACATGCGTCCGCCGACCAGCAGGATCAGGTCGGCATCGGCCACGCGCTTGAGCAGGGCGGGGTTGATGCCCAGGCCCACGTCGCCGATGAAGCAGGGGTGGTCCGCCGGGAACACCATCTGGCGGCGGAACGACACGGCGGTCGGCAATGCATGCAACTGCGCGAAATCGGCAAACTGCTGCACGGCGCGAGCATCCCAGCGCGCGCCGCCCAGGATGGCGACGGGGTTCTTCGCATCGGCCAGCAGCTTTTCCAGATCGGCAAGCTGGCCCGCCGTGGGCGCGGATTCGATGACTTCATAGCGCGGCGCGTCGGCCACCTTGGCGGCCTCGACCAGCATGTCTTCCGGCAGCGCAATCACGACCGGGCCAGGACGGCCGGATGTCGCGATGTGGAAGGCGCGCGAGATCAGTTCGGGAATGCGTTCGACCTGATCGATCTCGGTGACCCACTTGGCCTGCGTGCCGAACACGGCGCGGTAATCCATTTCCTGGAAGGCTTCGCGCTCGCGCATGCCGCGCTCGATCTGGCCGACGAACAGGATCATCGGCGTGGAGTCCTGCTTGGAGATGTGGACGCCGGCCAGCGCATTGGACGCGCCCGGGCCGCGCGTCACCATGCAGATGCCGGGTTCGCCGGTCAGCTTGCCGTGCGCGTCGGCCATCATGGCCGCGCCGCCTTCCTGGCGGCACACCGTGACCTTGATGTCGGCATCGTGCAGGCCGTCCAGCACCGCCAGATAGCTTTCGCCGGGGACACAAAATACATGTTTGACGCCCTGGGCGACCAGTTGGTCGACCAGAATGTGACCGCCAAGGCGGGAATCTTGCTGAGGCATGGTGGTGTCGTAGGAAGCCTAGGGTAGAACTCCCGAGCATATGTTCCCTGGGCGCACAACGCAATTGATAAAATTGCACATTCTATTGATCCTCCGGCACGTGCCGCCTGGTGCGCCGCAGCAAGCGTGCGCGCCTTGGCCGGCCGGACTTCCCGCGGCACTTCGTCCATGAGAAACGGCATTCCCAATCTGAGCGCCCTGCAGGCGTTCGAGGCTTCGGCCCGGCTCGGCAGCTTTTCGCGCGCCGCCGAAGAGCTGTCGTTGACGCATAGCGCGGTCTACCGGCAGGTGGCCAGCCTGGAGGCGCGTCTGGGCGTGCAGTTGTTCACCCGGGTGCGGCGCCGCATCGTGCTTACGGATCATGGCGCCGAGTACGCCGGCCGCATCCGTCACCACCTGGACCAGATCGAGAAGGACACCTTCGGCCTGGTCAGCCGGACCGGCATGGGACGCAGCATCCACATCGCCGTCGTACCCACGCTCGCCACGACCTGGCTCATTCCGCGACTGGCCGATTTCCAGCGCGAGCACGCCGACATCACTGTCAGCCTGTCCGTGCGCACGTTGCCGTTCCAGTTCAAGGACCAGCCGTTCGACGGCGCGCTGTATCACGGAGACGGACTCTGGCCCGGCACGCAAGGCGGGCTGCTCTTTCCCGAACGCGAGCTGGTGCCGGTCTGCGCGCCCGAATTGGCTGCCCGCGCCGCGGACCAGGGCGCCGGGGCGCTGTCCGGCATGACGCATCTGCACCTTGCCTCGCGGCCGGACGCGTGGCGCCAGTGGTATGCGGCCAATGGCCATCTGTATGGTCCCCAGGCGGCCGGCGGGCCACGCTATGAGCTCTTCACCATGGTGATGGCGGCCGTGCAGGCGGGGCTGGGAGTCGGACTGATGCCGCGCTTTCTGGCGCAACCGGCGTTGGACCAGGGCGCGCTTGCCATGCCGGTGCCGCAGTCGCTGGCCGTCAGCCAGGGCTATTACTTCGGTTATCCGCAACGCAGCGAACGGTCCGAGGCGTTGAAGGTGTTTGAAACCTGGCTCAAGTCCGCGGCTGCGGGCGTGGGTGCGGGACCGGGCGAGCGCTGAGTCCTGGCCGTAGAATCCCGCCATGCCCACCGCCCGCCAGCCGCTTGCCTCCCAGGCCGATATCGACGCCTTCATCGACGCCGTCTGGCTCGAGGACGGCCTTTCCGCCAACACCCTGGCCGCCTACCGGCGCGACTTGACCGGTTTCGCCCGGTGGCTTGAAGACCCCGACGCCTACGCCCGCGAACTGGCCGACCGGCACGGCGAGCCCGCCCGCGAGCAGACCATGCCCGTGGGTCCCGCCAAGCCGATCTGCGAGGCGCAGAAGGCGGACATCGAGGCCTGGTTCGCCTTCCGGCACGACGAAACCCGCGCCACCACGGC
>DALZRX010000034.1:0-17776 GCA_032015805.1 Achromobacter sp. | reverse complement strand
AAGCCGATCTGGCCGACCCGCAGGCCGCGGCAGGGCTGGCGCACGACACGCGCGCCGCCTTGCGCGAACGCACGGGCGCCGAGGGCCTGGACATCCTGGTGAACAACGCGGGCATCGGCCTGCGCGCGCGGCTGCCGGAGGTGACGCCGCGGGACTTCGACCGCGTGCTGCAGGTGAATCTGAAGACGCCGTTCTTCCTGATCCAGCACTGCCTGCCGTTCCTGCGCGATGGCGGGCGCATCATCAACATCTCGTCGATGGGCACGCGCGCGGCCTATCCCGAGATGAGCGTCTACGCCCCCGCCAAGGCCGGGCTTGAAGCCCTGACGCTGCTGCTGGCAAGTGACCTGGGTGCGCGCGGCATCACCGTGAACGCCGTGCTGCCAGGCGCCACTGCCACCGATCTGAACCAGCGGGCACGCGACCCGGAACTGAGCCGTGTCATTGCGCAGAGCATCGCGCTGGGCCGCGTCGGCCAGCCGGAAGACATCGCCGACATCGTTGCATTCCTGGCGTCGGACGAGGGCCGGTGGATCACGGGCCAGCGCATCGACGCGACAGGAGGACAGCGGCTGTAGCGCGGGCGCCCGATCGTCGCGGCGAAGGTGCGTCAGGCGCCGCCGCACCGGCATGCCCATATACATATGTGATATCGGTATTTTTCACGCGGCGCGAGGTCTCTTAGGATTCCAGCGTTCTTCATCCCAACGCTGGAATCGCCTTGTCACGCCTCGCTCCCCTGGATCCCGCCAAGCTGGATCCCACCACCGCCCAACTCTTCAACCAGCTTTTGCAGGACTACGGCCCGTACGCGAACATGCTGAGCGCCTTCGCGCCGCGGCCGCCGGCCTTGAAGCATTTCTTCTCGTACCTGGTGCAGTCGCGCGAAGACGGGCTGATCTCGCCGCGCCTCCTGGAAATCGCCCTGCTCACCGCTTCCAAGGCGCATGCGTGCCATTATTGCGTGACGCTGCACACGCCCAAGCTGGCCGCGCACGGCATCTCGCAGGAAGCCATCGACCGTCTGCTGGAACCGCAGGTGCCCGGCCTGGACGAGAAGGACCTGGTCGTGCGCGACTACGCGGTGCTGGTGACCCTGACGCCCGCGCAGGTCAGCGATGCCTTCTACCGCAAGCTGCAAGCGTTCTTCAGCGAGGAGCAGATTGTGGAACTGACCATCCGCATCGCGCTGTGCAGCTTCTTCAAGCGCTTCAACGAGGCGCTCGAGGTGCCGCACGAAGACGTGGTGGCGCTGGAACTGGAGCCTGGCGCGGCTTGAGGCGGCGTGCAGTCGTTTCACCATGAGCCCTACTCCGCCCCTGAAACTCGAGATCCGCAATCTCTCCAAGCGATTCCAGACCGACACCGGCCCCGTGCAGGTGCTGGACGACATCAGCCTGAACGCCGCCAGCGGCGAGTTCGTCAGCATTATCGGCCCGTCCGGCTGCGGAAAATCCACGCTGTTCAACATCCTGACCGGCCTTTTGGAACATGACGCCGGCACGATCGCGCTGGACGGCCGCCCGCTGCCCAATCTGCGCGGATGCGTCGGCTACATGCTGCAGCGCGACCTGCTGATGCCGTGGCGCACTGTGCTGGACAACGTCCTGGTTGGCCTGGAGATCCGTGGCGCGCCCAAGGCCGAATCCGTTGAGCGCGCGCGCGATTACCTGCACACGTTCGGCCTGTTGCCATTCCAGGACAGCTATCCGAAGGCGTTGTCCGGCGGCATGCGCCAGCGCGTGGCGCTCGCCCGCACGCTGCTGCCCGATCCGGACGTGCTGCTGCTGGACGAACCTTTTTCGGCCCTGGACTACCAGACCCGCTTGTTCCTGGAGTCGATGCTGGCCGAGACCGTCAGCAAGCAGGGCAAGACGGTAGTGCTGGTGACGCACGACATCGACGAGGCGATTGCGCTGTCCGAGCGCATCTTCGTCCTGAGCGCCCGGCCTGGCCGCCTCAAGAGCGAGCACCGGATTGAACTGGGCACGCGTTCGCCGCTGCATGCGCGCCACGACAGCCGCTTTCCGGGCTATTTCGACCTGCTGTGCCAGGAACTTGACATACAGACCGCCCGCAAGGACGGCACCCACGCATGAGCCAGACCTCCGCATCTCTTGCCCCGGGCGTCGCTGCGCCCGCACCCGCGCGCCCGCGTCCGGGCTTTCGCGTTCCCGTCCTGGCGACGCAGCTTCTCATTCTTGCCGTGCTGTTCGGTGCATGGGAAGCCGCCGTGCGAACCGGCGCCGTCTCGGGCTTTCTTTTCGGATCCCCGGCCGGCGTGGTGCAGGCGGCGTGGAAGCTGATCCTGTCCGGCGAACTCTGGGAGCACGCGAACTACACGTTGTGGGCGTCGGCGGCGGGTTTTGTCGTCGGCACCGTGGTGGGCACCATTCCGGGCCTGGCGCTGTGGTATTCCCCCTATGGCGCCAAAGTCGTCGAACCCTTTCTGGTCGCGATCAACAGCGTGCCCAAGATCGCGTTCGCGCCCCTGGTGATCCTGTGGTTCGGCACGGGCCTGATTTCAAAGGTGGCGTTGTCGATCTCCCTGACCTCGATCGTCGCGCTGCTGGCCGCCTTCCAGGCCGCCAAGGATGCGGATCCGGACATCCAGAAGATGCTCGTGTCCCTGGGCGCCACCAAAAGGCAGATCTTCACCAAGGTGGTCGTGCCGTCGGCGATGCCCGCCATCATCGCCACCTTCCGCATCAACATCGGCTTCGCGCTGGTGGGCACGGTCGTGGGCGAATTCATCTCGTCCAAGTACGGGCTGGGCCACATCATCTTCGTCGCCTCGTCGCTCTATGACCTGAACACGGTATGGGTCGGCATCTTCTCGCTGATGGCGCTGGGCTTTGTCCTGTATGCCGGCGTGGACATCGCCGAAAAGCGCCTGCTGCGCTGGAAAGACCAGACCTACGCCACTCAATTCAAACTGTGAAGCGCGCATCGCGCCGTTGCAAACCCATGAAAATCCGTACTTCCCTGCGCATCGCCGCCGCCGCGGCCGCATCCCTGCTGTCCGTCCCGGCGATGGCCAACGACAAGGCTGTCGTCTCGGCCGCCTTCAAGTCCGTGTTTTACCTGCCTGTCTATTTCGCCGAGCAACACGGCTACTTCAAGGACGAAGGGCTGGACGTGCGCATCGACGTCGCGTCGTCGTCGACCAACGCGCTGGCCGCCGTCATCTCGAAAAGCGCCGACTTCTCCCTGCATGGGCCGGAGTGGACTGCGATCTCGTTCGGCCGCGGGGCGCCCGTCAAGGTCGTGGGCGGCACGCTGAACCGCCTGGGCGTGTGGCTGACCTGCAAGCAGGGCTTTGCGTTCGACGGCTTCAAGAGCCTGAAAGGCGCCACCATCGCCACGGGCGCCATGCCGACGACCAGCTCATCCGCGTTCATCAAGCTCGTGAAGAACGCCGGCCTGGATCCCAAGCGCGATGTGGACCTGCTCGAGGTGCCGCTGGGCAACGAAATCGGCCCGTTGAGCTCCGGCCAGGCCGATTGCGCGGTGCTCTACGAACCGGGCGCCTCGCAGGCGCAGGCCCAGGGCTACAAGGTGGTTTCCGCGTTCTCGCGCGAGATCGGTCCTTACACGTTCTCGGCCATTTCCACGCGCCAGGACATTTCGCCCCAGGTCTCGCAGAAATTCGTGTCCGGCATCGACCGCGCGCTCAAGGCGATTCACAAGGATCCGGCCGCCGCCGTGGCAAGCGGCCTGAAGCTCTTCCCCAACCTCGATCCCGCCGTGGTTCGCGCATCGGTGCAACGCCTGATCGACGACGGCGTGTTCGCCGATTCCGTGGCCGTGCCCGAGCCGGCCCTGAAAGACGCGCTGCAGACCCAGATCGATCTGGGCAACCTGGACCGTATCCCCAAGGATGGGAAGTGGCTGGATCTGGGCTATGCGGACTCGATCGCCGGTAAGGCCTATTAGGCGCCGAGGTCAGAAGCGGTGGCGCATGCCCACCGCATACTGAGCCTGGTGCCACGACGGATCGTCCCAGGCGCCTCGCATGTAACCGTAGATGGCGTAGACGTTGGTGCGCTTGGACAGGTCGTACACGTAGCCTGCGGAATAGATCTGCTGACCATGCGTGGCGCCGTCGCGCTCGAGTACGCCCCCGCCCGGCAGGCTGGCTTGCCACGACGCCATCACGGTTCCGGCGCCCGCGCGCCAGGTGGCGCCCGCCATCACGCCGTGCACCGTACTGCCCGGGAAGTGCACCCGCTGGCCGGGGGACGGCACGGCAGGAATGGTCGAGCCGTTGCGCATCACCGACCAGCCTGCGTAGAGCGTAAAGGCGTCCACCGAAGCGCGCCCGGCAAGCGTGTACGCGTACGGCTGGGTATCCCCACCAGCCTTCGCCATCGCCTCGGACTGCACCGACCCGTCGGCCCAGCGAGCGCCTTCGTACGTGGCGGCGATCGAATATCCCGGCTGGTCGAACACCAGTGCGGCGCTGTAGAGCTTGTTGGTGGACGCGGTCTTGAAACCGCCACCCCCGTCATAGTCCAGGCTGGCGTCGATGCCCATGCGCAACCCGCCGACGGACGGACTCCAGTAAGCCACCGTGTTGTCGGCCCGATTGGCGTTGTACGGCAGCAGTGCCGTCTGCGCGCCCGTGATCAGGTACGACGCAAGAAAGGCATCGTAGTCCGCCAGCGTGGCGGACGACACCGACGTCTGCCGCCCGAGCCGCAAGTCGCCGAAACCGCCCGACACGCCCATCCACGCCGCGCGCCCGAACAGGCGACCGCCTTGGGCGGACTTGCCGTTGTTGGCAAGAAAGCCGCTTTCGAGCTGAAAATTTGCACGCAGCCCGTTGCCAAGGTCTTCGCTGCCGCGCAACCCCCAGCGCGATCCGGACTGCACGCCCGACTGCATGTTGATCGCCGTGCCGCGCTCCTTCGTCGAGAATCCCGCGATGCTCAGGTCCACGACGCCGTACAACGTCACGGCGTTCTGCTGGGCATCGGCGGCCCATGGTGCGATCAATGCCGCGACGCCCGCGGAGAACTTGCGTGCCACCATTGCCTGCCTCACAGATACTTGAGCCAGGCGATATCGCGGCGCGCTGCCTTCAGGCGACCGAACCAGCGTACGGGCCAGAACAGCGCCACTGCCAGCAGGATCGAAATCACCCACACCGACACCATGCCGTCCACGCCGAAATACTTGCCCTGGTTCAGCCCCCAGATGGCTTCGCCCGCGAGGTACAGCGCCTTCAACACATACAGGTGCAGCAGGTAAAAGAACATGGGCGCGGCGCCAAAGACGCATAGTGCGCGGACCCATGCCGCCGATTGCGCCCGCTCGATCAGCACCAGCAGGCACAGTCCCAGGCCCAGCGTCAGCAGCAGGAACATCAGCGACGGCGGATATTTGGTGATGTTCACGAAGCTCATGAAGGTGTGCAGCGCGTCCTCCTGCACCGCCCATTTCTGCGATTGCCCGTAGCCGTTCAAGGCCCGCAGCACCACAAAACCCGCCAACGCCGCCAGACCGGCGGCCCAAAGACAACGCTGGCGGACGGCCGCGTCGGCGCCCGGCCGGAACCAGGGACCCGCCGCATAACCCAGCGCAATGACGCCAATCCACGGCAGCAAGGGATACGAGGTGCGCAGCCGCAGCGTTTCGCCGATCTCGATCCAGCCGCGATCGTGCAGCACCGCCCACGGCACATGCATGACATGGCCCGCCGCGAAGTGCAGCCCGTCCAGCGCGTTGTGGCCGGCGACCAGCACCACGCCCACGACGACGAGCGCCCAGCGCGGCAGCCAGAGCAAGGCGGCCAGCGACAGCATGGACAGCCCGATCACCCAGATCACCTGCAGATACACGACACTGGGCGGAAACTGGAACGTCCAGGCGAAGTTCACGACGATGACTTCCAGTGCGATGAGGAACGCGCCGCGCTTTGCCAGGAACGCCGCCGTCGCGCTACGGCTGCCGGCCTTGGCGCCGTACAACCAGGCGGATAGACCGGTCAAAAAGACAAAGACCGGCGCGCACAGGTGCGCCAGCAGGCGCGAGAAAAATAGATCGGGCGGCGTGGCCGCCACGTCCATCGGATCGCCGACCTGGTGATGCAGGAAGAAGGTCTCGCGCACGTGGTCCAGCAGCATGATGACGATGACCAGGCCACGCAGGGCATCGATGGAACGCAGCCGGGTGGCCACGGAATTTGAAGTGTGAGAAGCCATTGAGAGATGCAGCAAATGCGTGCACGGCCGCCAAGACGGATGCCGCGCGAAAAAAGCCAGAATAGTAATGTAATAACATTACCAATCCAAGACAATATTGGTGCCGGATATGTTGCACCTGCCGAGTCGCTCCAAAAGCAAAGGGCCGTCACGCTGGACGACCCGATGGCGCCGCACCGCGGCGGCCTGCCCTGCCCGCTTACTCGGCCTGAATGCCGGCCTGCCTTACCTTGTCGCCCCAGACCTTTTCCTGCTGCGATACGAACGGTCCGAATGCGGAGGCCGGTGCGGGCGTGGGTTCCGCCCCCATCTGCGTCAGCTTCTGCTTGATGTCTTCGGCCGATACGATCTTGTAGAGTTCGTCGCCGAGCCGTTGCGCGATGGGCGCGGGTAGTTTCGCAGGGCCGAAGATGCCCACCCATGCGGCCAGGTCGAAGCCGGGCTGCGCGAGCGCCTCGGACACGCTGGGCAGGTTGGGCGCCAGCGCGCTGCGCTTTTCCGTGGAAACGGCCAGTGCCTTGAGCGTGCCGGCCTGGATGTGCGCTGCCGCGGAAGCCAGATCCACGAACATGAACGTGGCCCGTCCGCCGATGATGTCGGTCATTGCCTGCGGCGTGCTCTTGTAAGGGACGGCCGTCGCGCCGAGGCCGGTCATCTTGTCGAACGACGCGGCAGATATCTGACCGGTGCTGTTGCCGTAGGCGTAATTCAGGCTGGCCGGATTGGCCTTGCCGTAGCGCAGCAGGTCGTCGACGTTGTTGATGGGCAATTTGGCACTGACAGCAAGCACAAACGGAAAATTGCACACCTGCACGAGCGGCGTGAAATCCTTCACGGGGTTGTAGCGCAGGCTCTTGAACAGATGGGGGTTGGACGAGTGGGTCGTGTTCGTCGCGAGCATGATCGTGTAGCCGTCCGGCTGGGCGCGCGCGACCAGGTCCGAGGCCACCTGTCCCGACGCACCGGGACGGTTCTCGACGATCACGGGCTGTCCGAGCGCCGATTGCAAGCGCTCGGCGATGAGCCGGGCGACGATGTCGCTGGCACTGCCTGCCCCGAACGCCGTGACCATCTTCACGGGCTGGCTGGGATAGTCCGCCGCCTGCGCCGCCGGCCCGGCAAGGCTGCACGCGAGCAACGCGGCCGCGCAGAGCGGCTTGATCAAGATACGCATCATGTCTGTCTCCTTGGTGGGGCGCCGTCCCTGTACCGGGCGGTCGTTGGGGATGTGGCCGCGGCAACGCTGCCGCGGATGCTGCAACCGGGCGTCAGCCGCCGTCCGGCACACTGGCAAGGATTCGCATGGCCTGCTTGAGGTGCGGACGGTCCAGCATTTCGCCATCAAGCTGCAGCGTGCCTACGCCCGGCGCCGCTTCGAAGGCCTGCACGATCCGCCGAGCGCGCGCCACGTCGGCGGCATCAGGGGTGAAAGCCTGGTTGATGGGCCCCACCTGGTCCGGATGGATGGCGATCTTGCCGGCAAAGCCAGCACGGCGCGCGCGCGTGGCATCCTTCATGAGCCCCTCCCCGTCACGGAAATTTCCCCAGATGGTGTCGATCGCCGGGACGCCTGCGGCGTTGGCACCGAGCAGGCAAAGGGAACGCGCGAGCTGATAGGTGAAATCATGTTCCCCGTCCTCGCGCCGGTTGCTGGCCGCGCCCAGCACGGCCGCCAGGTCTTCCGCGCCCCAGGTAAGGCCTCGCAGGCGCGGGCTGCACCCGGCATAGCCGCCCAGGTTGAACATTGCGCCGGCGGTCTCGGTGGCGACCGGCATGATGCCGATGTTCCCCGCCGGCAGGTCCTCTCGTGCCTCCAGCGCCGACAAGTAATGATCCAGCACGACGATGTCGCGCGCGCCCTGCCCCTTGGGCAAGAGGATCGCGTCCGGACGCGCCCTGACCACCGCCGCCAGGTCGTCCAGGGCCAGTCCGGAATCCAGGGGGTTGATGCGCACCCACAGCTGCGGACCCGACGCCGGGCGCGCCGCCAGGTATTCGCGCACCATGCCGCGCGCAACCGGCAACCGCGCGGCGTCCACCGCGTCCTCCAGATCCAGGATCAGCGCGTCCGCGCCGCTGGCCGGGGCCTTGGCGAGCTTGCGCTCGCTGTCCCCGGGAACGAACAACATCGATCTCAACGCCATATCCCTGCTCCTCACTGTCCTTGAAATCTGGGCGGCCGCCGTTCGGCGAACGCCTGCCTGCCTTCGGCCACATCCTGCGAGTCCTGCAACAGGCGCAGGAACAACTGTTCCATGCGCAAACCCGTCGCAAGGTCCGCGTCGCGGCTGCGCACCGCGAGCTCCTTTGCCGCCTGCACCGCAAGCGGCGCGTTGCCGGCCAGCCGCCGCGCATAACCCAGCGCGGCAGGCAGCAATTCTTCCTGCGGGACGACACGGTTCACCAGTCCCCAGCGGCTGGCGGTCTCGGCATCAAAGGCGTCGCCCAGCAACAGCATTTCCATGGCGATGGCGTGCGGCAACTGCTGTGCGATGCGCTGCGTGCCGCCGTTGGCGGGAAAGACGCCACGCTGCACTTCCGTCAGGCCGAAGGTGGCCGTGGGCACGCAGACGCGCAGATCGGTCGCCAGCAGCAGCGTCATGCCGCCCCCCAGGCAATAGCCGTTGACCGCGGCCACGACCGGCTTCCAGACTTCCAGCCCGCGGTTCAGCAATTGGCCCTGCTGCGTATTCATCAGCGCAGCCAGGCTGGGTGGCCCCCCCACAAACGACTGCAGGTCCGCGCCAGCGCAGAACGACTTGTCGCCCGCCCCGGTGACCACGGCGACCCGTATCGCCTCGTCATCCCTGACCTGCTGCCACGCCCGCGATAGCGCCTCGTAATGCGCATGGTCAAGGGCATTGCGCTTTTCCGGGCGATTGATGGTGACCAGCGCCACCCCATCTTCAACCTGAAAATCGATCGACATGTCAGACCGCCTCCCCGACCGGCGCCAGCACATCCAGATAGCGCCGGATGGCCGCCTCGTCGAAGCCCAGCTCCGCCAGGACCTGCCGTGTGTGTTCGCCCACCCTGGGCGGCGGAGAGACAGGTTTCGGGCGCTCGCCGTCAAAGCGCAACGGCTGCGACACCACGTTCAATTCCCCGTGGGCCGAGTCGGCGAAGCGATAGATCATGTCGCTGGCGGCCATGTGCTCGTGCGCCAGCACCTCGCCCACGCCCTGGATCGGGGCGCAAGGAATTCCGGCGCGCGCCAGCCGCGCGATCCAGCCATCCCGGGTGTCCCCGCCCATGACCTGCGCGACCAGCGCCAACACCTCGGACCGGTTGCGCACGCGGGCGGCGTTGGTGGCATAGCGTGGATCGTCAGCCAGTTCGGGCCGGCCGACCTCGTTGCAGAACGTGCGCCACAAGGAATCGTTGGCCACGCCCAGCAGCAACGGCCGGTCGCTGGCGTCGAACACCTGATACGGACACAGCGATTCGTGCGCGGAGCCCCAGCGCCGGGGTTCGGTGCCGCGTTCCCAGTAGCTCTGCATGACGTAACCCATGAAGCCCACCGAGGTATCGAACAGCGACGCCTCCACCTGGCAACCCTTGCCGGTGCGCAGCCGCCGCACCACGGCCGCCAGAATGCCCGTGGCGGCGTGCATGCCCGTCGCCTGATCGATGGGCGAGATGGGACTGCGAATGGCCGGCCCGTCCTCTTCGCCGGTGATCGACATCATGCCGCAGAAGGCCTGCAGGATGACGTCGTAACCTTTGCCGCGGTTCAATGGCCCCTTGCTGCCGAAACCGGAGATGCTGCAATAGACAACGTCCGGGCGCAGCGCGGCCGCGCTGGCGTAGTCGATGCCCAGCCGCGCCGCGACACCCGGTCCAAAGCTTTCCACCACGATGTCCGCCGTGGCGATCAGCCGTTGCGCCGCCTCCCGCCCGTCCGGTGATTTCAGATCCAGCGCCACGCTGCGCTTATTCCGGTTCACGCTCAGGAACACGGTGCCGTCGTCCTGGCGGAACGGGGGCCAGCGCCGCGTGTCGTCGCCCTTGAGCGGCTCCACCTTGATGACCTCCGCGCCCATGTCGCCCAGGTACTGTGTGCACAACGGCCCCGCCAGCACCTTGGAAAAGTCCACCACCCGCAATCCTTGCAACGCATCCATCGCGTACGTCTCCCGTATGTGTGTGAATACAGCGCCCAAGAACGCGACGGCGGCGCTGCCCGTGGTCCGGATCCAGGCCGCGCTCAGTACGACTTCGGCAGGCCCAGCACCTTTTCGGCGATGTAGCAAAGGATCAGTTGCGGCGATACCGGCGCGATGCGCGGCAGCATGGCCTCGCGGAAGTAGCGTTCCACGTGGTACTCCTTGGCGTAGCCCATGCCGCCATGGGTCAGCACCGCGGTCTCGCAGGCGCGAAAGCCCGCCTCCGCGCAAAAGAACTTGGCCGCGTTGGCCTCGGCACCGCACGGCAGGCCCTGGTCGTACATCCAGGCGGCGCGGCGGTACAGCAGCTCAGCCGCCTCCAGTTCGACCCAACGCTCGGCCAGCGGATGCTGCACGCCCTGGTTCTGCCCAATGGGCCGATCAAAGACCACGCGTTCGCCGGCATACGCTGCCGCGCGCCGCAACGCTGCGCGGCCCAGGCCGGTGGCTTCCGCCGCGAGCAGCACGCGCTCCGGATTCAGGCCGTGCAGGATGTACGAAAACCCCTTGCCCTCTTCGCCGATCCGGTCCTCGACCGGTACCTCCAGCCCGTCGATGAAGAGCTCGTTTGAGTCGACCGCCTTGCGCCCCAGCTTTTCGATCTCGCGCACGCTGATGCGGCTGCGATCCAGATCGGTATAGAAGAGGCTCAGCCCCTGCGTGGGCTCCTTCACTTCATCGAGCGGGGTGGTGCGCGCCAGCAGCAGGATCTTGCTGGCCACCTGAGCGGTGGAGATCCAGATCTTCTGCCCATTGACGACATACCGGTCGCCCTGCCGCACGGCCAGCGTGCGCAGCTTGAGCGTGTTCAAGCCCGTATTGGGCTCGGTGACGCCGAAGCAGGCCTTTTGCTCGCCGCTGATGATGGGCGGCAGCCAGCGGGCTCGCTGCGCATCGCTGCCGTGCACCACCACCGGATGCAGGCCGAACACGTTCATGTGGATGGCCGAGGCGCCCGACATGCCCGCCCCGGACGCGGCCACCGTCTCCATCATGAGCGCCGCTTCCAGGATGCCGAGGCCGGCGCCGCCATACTCGGCTGGCATTGCGACTCCGAGCCAACCCGCGCCCGCCATGGCGCCGTAGAAGTCTTCGGGGAAGCCGCCCTCCTTGTCCTTGCGGGTCCAGTACTCGTCGTCGAACCCCGCGCACAGGTCCTGCACGGCGCGGCGAATGGCGGTCTGGTCTTCGGTCAGCGCGAAATCCATGGGCATGCTCTCCGAAACGGCTAGCTCAAGCGAGCGATCTATCAGGCGGCCTGCATTGCCGGCTGGCGCAGCATGAGCGCCACGCGGCGGCAGGTTGCCACCAGTTCATCCCGCTGGTTGTAGGCGCGGTGGCCAAACACGACGATGCCGTTTTCCGGGCGGGAGCGGCTCTCGCGCAACTCCAGCACTTCAGATTCGACCCGCAAGGTGTCACCGGCAAACACCGGTGCCGGAAAGCGAACCTCGTCCCAGCCGAGGTTGCCGACCGTCGTGCCCAGCGTGGTATCCCCGACCGAAATGCCCACCATCAATCCCAGCGTGAACGCACTGTTGACCAGCGGGCGGCCGAACTCGGTCGTCTTGGCGTACTCCGCGTCCAGGTGGATCGCGGCGGGATTCAAGGTCATGGTGGTGAACAGCACGTTGTCGGTCTCGGTGACCGTGCGCCGCACGTCGTGCGTGAAATGCTGCCCGACTTGGAATTGCTCGAAATACAACCCGGCCATCGTTGTCTCCTTACGCGCTCGCGGGATACTGTTCCCCGTCTGGGCATGGGCATCCATGCCGGTTGCGTTAAACTGAACGCTAACATACTGTATGCATGCCTACAATATTGGGAACAACCCGAGGAGACCTCCATGCACGCCCGCAATCTGATCAACCGGCAGGTCGTTTTGAAATCGCGTCCGACGGGCATTCCAGAGGCCGAGCACTTCGAGATCCGCAGCGCACCCGTGCCTGAACTCAAGGACGGCGAGGTGCTGGTCCGCAACCTGTTTCTCTCGGTCGATCCCGCCATGCGCGGCTGGGTGAACGCCGCCGCCAATTACTCGGAACCGGTCGCCATCGGCGACGTCATGCGCGCCTTCTCGGCGGGGCGCGTCGTCGCTTCGCGCAATCCGCGCTATCGGGAAGGCAGCCTGGTCATGGGCCTGCTCGGCTGGCAGGACTACGCCGTCACGGACGGCAAGGCGATCCGCCGCGAAGTCCTGGAAACCGACCTGCCGCTGTCGCTGTCGCTAGGCGTGCTGGGGCTGAACGGCGTGACCGCGTATTTCGCGCTGAACGCCTGCGGCGAGCCCAAGGCCGGCGAAACCGTCGTGGTGTCCACGGCCGCCGGCGCGGTGGGTTCCGTCGTCGGGCAGTTGGCCAAGCACCAGGGCTGCCGTGCCGTGGGCATCGCGGGCGGGGCGGACAAGGCGCGCCTGTGCGTCGAGGAGTTCGGCTACGACGCGGCACTGGATTATCATGCGCCCGACCTCGCACAGACGCTGGGACAGACCTGCCCCCACGGCGTGGACGTGTACTTCGACAACACCGCCGGGCGCATCAGCGACGCCGTGCATCCGCTGATCAACCGCCACGCCCGCATCGTGATCTGCGGCACCGCATCCGTCAGCAGTTGGGACCCCTGGCCCGAAGGCCCGCGCATCGAGCGGCACTTGCTCAACAAGGCTGCGCGCATGCAGGGCTTTCTGGTGTGGGATTACGAGCACCGCTACGAAGAGGCCGTCGCCGCCCTCGCCCCGTTGGTTCGTGAGGGCAAGCTGCGCTATCGCGAGGAGATCCTGGACGGCATCGAGGCCGCGCCCGGATCGATTGCCGACCTGTACCAGGGCAAGAACATGGGTAAGCGCCTGATCCGGCTGGAGGATGCCTGAATGGCCAAGAAGGTTGCAGCACGCGCGCATGGTCCCGCGCACGAAGAGCACGATCACGACGCGCCGCCGAAGATGTCCGGCCAGGAAAACTGGGACCAGCGCCTTGGGTTCCTGATGCACGATGTCTCGCGCTTGCGCCGCAAGGTGTTCGATGAAGTCATGAAGCCGGAAGGCATCACGCGGTCGCAGTGGTGGGTCATGGCGCACCTGTCGCGCCATGACGGCATGTCGCAAAGCGACCTGGCGGACGTGCTGGATCTGGGCCGCGCCGCGCTGGGTGGCCTCGTGGATCGCCTGGAAGCGCTGGGCTTCGTGCGCCGCGGGGCCGACGAACAGGATCGCCGCACCAAACTCGTCCTGCTGACGCCCGAAGGCCGCGCGATGATTGAGCGCATGCGTGTCAAGAGCGACGTCATGAGCGAAGCCATTTTGCAGGGGCTGAGCGGCGAGCAACGCCATCAGCTGGCCGACATGCTCGGCATCGTCAAACGCAACCTGCTGGCGTTCGATACTTCGCGCGCCTGAGACCACGCACTGATTCCCCCGCCCGCCCGGGCCCGGATCGCCCGCTCTTCCGCTCCGCGTCGCATCGCTGCGTCTTAACGGGAACTTGAGACGCGCCTCCCCAGATGCAGACCATGCTGGACAATCCGCTTGCCAGCCCCTACACGCTGGGCGTCTCTGCCGCGGCCGCATTCGGCGCGTCGCTGGCCATCACGCTGGACTGGCATCTGCCGGCGCGCCACACCGGTATATATTCACCGGTTGAACCATTTCCGGAGTTCGCCGTGACGAGCCGCCGCGCCATCGCGTTTCTGCTCAGCCTGTGTGCCGCGCCATCAGGCGCCGCCGTGGTCTACGACAACCACGGTCTGGTGGTCGACGTTGCCACGGGCAGCCGGGGCGATTGGAACACCGGGCAGCGCCAGGCCACGCGCGCCACCACCATCACGTTCCAGGGCAAGGCCTTGTGCGGCACTGACGTGGGCGCCCTGCTCCATCCTGGGGGCAAGGAACAGCAAGCCCGGGCGTTCTTCTGCCCGGGTCCGGTTGCCGTCCTTGACACGGATGCGGTGCTGGCCTTCTTCACAAGTTCCAGCGCCCGCACCGTGCTCGCGCATCTGCAGGTCGTCAATGGCGCGCTGCGCGTGCAACGCCTGGCCCTTTCCGACAAGCCCGACCGCGACCGTATCCACGGCACCCGGTTCGAAGACGCCCGCATGCCCGGCTGGACGCGCGTGAACTCGGCCTGGAACGAAACCGTGATGATCCGCCATGCGCCGCTCCTGGCCCTGAACCTTGGACCCGGCAAGCTGCTGGACGTCGAAGGCGACATAGCGTATCTGGCCGTCCCGCCTGGCCGCGAGGTCGTCGTGATGCAGCCGGCCACCCGCGTCAAGGACGCGCATGGCGACCTGCAATACGTGCCGGAGATCAGCAAGTTCGTGGACACCCCGCTGGCGTTCCGCGCCGTACGCATGCGCGATGGACGTGAGCTGGCGCGGCTGGATTTCAAGGACACGTGCCTGCTCCTGCCCGCCATGCAATTCGAGCGGCCCGACCGCAATTTTGCCGCCGGCTCCACGAAGGCCGTGGCCTTTGACGACGTGCCGGCCTGGCGCGCGAACACTCTGGAACTCGCGCAGGTGCAGGGTCGCCCGGCGCTGCGCCTGCGGCCCGGCGTGGAACTGCCACGCAAGGCAGGCTGCACGCCCGGCTGAGCGCTCAGATCAGGAACTGGCGGTAGGCCTCGTTGGCTGTTTCCTCGGCGTGCGCATAACCCAGTTGGCGCAGAAAGGCGTCCAGGGCCGCGTCATCGGCCACCGGCGCCTGGATGCCCACCAGCGCCGAACTGAAGTCCGTGCCTTGGTTGCGGTAATGGAACAGGCTGATGTTCCAGTTGGGCGCCATCGCCGACAAGAACTTCATCAGCGCGCCCGGACGCTCCGGAAACTCGAAGCGGAACAGGCGTTCACCACCCGCCAGCGGCGACCTGCCGCCGACCATGTAGCGGATGTGCTGCTTGGACACCTCGTTGTTGGTGAGGTCAGTGGCCGCAAAGCCCTCCGCCTGCAACGCCGCCAGGATATCGGCGGACTCGCCGCGGCGCGCAATCTGCATGCTCACGAAAATTCGGGCGGTGCGCGCATCGGCGATGCGGTAGTTGAATTCCGTCACGCTACGCTGCCCGATCACCCGGCAGAAGCGCCGGAAGCTGCCACGCTCTTCGGGAATCGTGACCGCGAACACCGCCTCGCGCGCTTCTCCCACCTCTGCCCGGTCCGCCACAAAGCGCATGCGGTCAAAGTTCATGTTGGCGCCCGAGGTGATCGCCACCAGGGATTGCCCCCGCGCACCTTCACGGTCCACGTACTTTTTCAGTCCGGCAACGGCCAGCGCGCCCGCGGGCTCCAGCACGCTGCGCGTATCCAGGAACACGTCCTTGATTGCCGCGCACACGGCGTCCGTATCCACCAGGATCACCTCATCCAGGTGCTCACGGCAAAGCCGGAAGGTTTCTTCGCCCACCAGCTTGACGGCCGTGCCGTCCGAGAACAGGCCGACGTCGGCCAGGATGACGCGCTCGCCCACGCGCAGGGACTGCGCCATCGCGCAGGAATCCTCGGTCTGCACGCCGATGACCTTCACGCCGGGATGGACGGCCTTGACGTAGGTCGACACCCCCGCCGCCAGACTGCCGCCGCCGATCGGCACAAAAATGGCGTGCAGCGGTTCCGGGTGCTGGCGCAGGATCTCCATGCCCACTGTCCCCTGGCCCGCGATGACATAGGGATCGTCGAAGGCGGGAACGAACGTCAGGCCTTGCTCCTGCGCCAGCGTTTGCGCGTGGGCGTAGGCATCGCTGTACGAATCGCCGGCCTGCACCACCGTGACGGTCGGGCCGCCGTGGGCGCGCACGGCGTCCACCTTTACCTGAGGCGCGGTCTGCGGCACGACGATGATGGCGCGTACGCCCAGCTTGGCCGCCGAAATGGCGACTCCCTGCGCGTGGTTGCCGGCCGACGCCGTGATCACCCCACGCGCCAGCGCGGCCTGCGGCGTGTTGCGCATCTTGTTGTAGGCGCCCCGCACCTTGAACGAGAACACGGGCTGGTTGTCTTCGCGCTTGAAGTGCACGGTATTGCCGAGCCGGGCGGACAAGCCTCGCGCCAGGTCCAGCTCCGTTTCGCGGGCAATGTCATACACCCGGGCGGTCAGGATCTGCCGGAGGTACTCCATGGGCGTGGCGGTGCCCGCCTGGAATTCCGAGGGTGCGGGGGGTGTTGTAGCGGACATGGGTTTCTCTGCTTGGGAAGGCTTGCCCGGCAGAGGCGGCCACAAAAAACCCGCCTCTTGGGGCGGGTGGCTGTGACTGTTGCGGTCGCGCGCTAACCCACCATTCCAGGAATGATGGTAATAATCAGCGAAATGCGGACGGCGCGGAAATTCATGGGGCGTACTTTCCTCCTAACCCGCGGCTTTGTCAAACGGGGGTTCTGTCTGGCTTTGACCCGAAATCCGCACGTTGCCGCGATGTGTCCCTGAATACTCACCATAAGCATATTGCCCGGCCATCAAGAAATAGACCTATTTCCCGGCGCAATGCGTAGCACGGTATTACAATGGAAGGTTCGTGGCAGCCGCACCTTCCAAGGCGGACCCGGATACGGCCTGAATCTCGGCCGGCCGGTCCAGTCAAACAATAGGACGGGCGGCGGTCATGTTGGGTGGACGCTCGGCCTGTCTTGTCCGCCCATACGAACCCACTCTCGACAACATCTACCGGCGCACGCCGCATAGCATGTTCGGGTTTGCGCGTTAATCGCCTGAGCCGAACAGATTCAAGGATCATGTCTCTTACTCCGAAGATTATCTATACCCTCACCGACGAAGCTCCGGCACTTGCGACCCGTTCGCTGCTGCCCATCGTCCAGGCATTCGCCAAACCCGCAGGCATCACGGTCGAGACCCGCGACATTTCGCTGGCAGGCCGCATCATCTCCCTGTTCCCGGACTACCTCGAAGACGGCCAGAAGCTGTCTGACGCCCTGGCTGAACTGGGCGCCCTCGCGGTCAAGCCCGAAGCCAACATCATCAAGCTGCCCAACATCAGCGCCTCGATGCCCCAGTTGAAGGCGGCCATCAAGGAACTGCAGGATCAGGGCTACAAGCTCCCCGATTATCCGGACGCCCCCGCCAACGACACCGAGCGCGACGTCAAGGCCCGCTACGACAAGGTCAAGGGCAGCGCCGTGAATCCGGTCCTGCGCGAAGGCAACTCCGATCGCCGCGCCCCGCTGTCGGTCAAGAACTACGCCCGCAAGCACCCGCACAAGATGGGCGCATGGACCGGCGACTCCAAGTCGCACGTCGCGCACATGAGCGAAGGTGACTTCTACGGCACCGAAAAGTCAGCCCTCATCGCCGAAGCCGGCGACGTCAAGATCGAACTGACCGCCGCCGACGGCACGAAGACCGTCCTGAAGGAAAAGACCCCGGTCAAGGCCGGCGAGATCATCGACGCCGCCGTGCTG
>DALZRX010000033.1:9299-17895 GCA_032015805.1 Achromobacter sp. | reverse complement strand
CCGTGGCAAGCTGGGCGGCTCCATTGCCCTGGTGGGTGCGCTCATTCTCGGTTCGGCTGCCGCGATCCCCGCGCAAGCACAAGGCACCAAGATCGGTTTCGTCAATACCGAGCGCATCCTGCGTGAATCGGGTCCGGCAAAGACTGCGCAAAGCAAGATCGAAGCCGAATTCAAGAAGCGCGACGACGAACTCCAGCGCCTGAACAAAAGCCTGCGCTCGCAAGCCGAGAAGTTCGACAAGGACGCGCCCGTCCTGTCGGAATCGGACCGCGTCAAGCGTCAGCGCGACCTGGCCAACCTGGATACCGACCTGCAACGCAAGCGCCGCGAATTCCAGGAAGACTTCAACCGTCGCCGCAACGAAGAGTTCTCCGGCATCGTGTCCAAGGCCAATGACGCCATCAAGCGCATCGCCGAACAGGAAAGCTACGACCTGATCATCCAGGACGCGGTGACGGTCAACCCGCGCATCGACATCACCGACAAGGTGATCCAGAGCCTGGGCAAGTAAGCGATACCCGTCTAGTCATGCCGGTTTTACTGGATCTTGCCCGCGCGCCAACACTTGAAGCAATGTTGAGCGCAGCCAATACCCAGGGTTTGGACTGGCGTATCAGTGCGGCTCCCGCCGCAGAACCCATACGGGTCTGCGGCATCGGAACCCTGTCTTCGGCCGGTCCCCAGGAAATCTCTTTCCTGTCCAACCCCCGCTACCAAAGCCAGCTTGGCGCCACCCGGGCGGGGGCGGTTATCGTCTCCGCCGACGTCGCCGAGGCGCTCGAAGCGCAGGGCAGCGACCGGCCGCCGTTCGCATTGGTCGTCTGCAAACATCCCTATCTGCTTTACGCGCGCGTCGCGCAGTGGTTCGATACTGCCCGCCGACCCGCGTTGCCCGCTGAAACCCATTCCTCCGCCGTGATTGCGCCTGACGCCGTCATCGAAGAGGGCGTGCGCATAGGCCCGAACTGCGTCGTCGAATCCGGCGTGCGAATCGGGCGTGGCACGGTGCTGGGTCCGGGCTGCGTAATCGGCGCCGGATCGTCCATCGGACCGGACGGGCGGTTGCATGCCAATGTCACGCTGTACGAGGGTGTCAAGATTGGCGCCAGGGTCATCCTGCACAGCGGATCGGTGCTCGGCGCGGACGGCTTCGGCTTCGCGCCGGATCCTTCGCTGGGTAAGGGCGCCTGGGGCAAGATTCCGCAGTTCGGCGCGGTGTCGCTTGGCGACGACGTCGAAATTGGCGCCAATACCACCGTCGACCGCGGTGCGCTCGAGGACACCATCCTGGCGGACGGCGTGAAGCTGGACAACCAGATCATGATCGGCCACAACTGTCGCATCGGCGCGCATACCGCGATGGCGGCATGTGTGGGCGTGGCAGGGTCCACGACCATCGGCGAGCGCTGCACCATCGGCGGCGCCGCGATGCTGTCGGGCCACCTGGTGCTGGGCGATGACGTCCATATCTCGGGTGGTACGGCCGTGACGTCCAATATTTCCAAGCCTGGCCGCTATACCGGGGTCTTCCCGTACGCGGAGCATGGCGAATGGCAGCGCAACGCCGCCGTGATACAACAGTTGGCGCAATTGCGTCGCCGCGTGCGCACGCTGGAAAAAGACTAGGGCGCATTCGCCGCCCTGGCGCGCGCGCGCCGCCACATTATTTAATTTCGCAGGAACGCATAGAAAAATGGAACTCGACATCAAGGGGATCATGGAGAGGCTGCCGCATCGCTACCCGATGCTGCTGATTGACCGTGTAGTTGAAATGGTGCCTGGCAAGTCCATCGTCGCCATCAAGAACGTCTCGATCAACGAGCCGTTCTTCAACGGTCATTTTCCTCACCATCCGGTGATGCCGGGCGTGCTCATCGTTGAAGCCATGGCCCAGGCCTCGGCGCTGTTTTCCTTCACGGACGAAAACGGCGGTCTGAAGTGCGAAGGCTCGAAGACGGCCTATTACCTCGTCGGCATCGATGGCGCGCGCTTTCGCCGCCCCGTCGTCCCGGGCGACCAGCTCCGCATCGAGGTCGAAGCTGAACGCCTGAGCCGCAGCATCTGTAAGTATCAAGCCCGTGCGACGGTCGACGGCCAGGAAGTGGCGTCGGCCAAGCTGATGTGCGCGATTCGCAGCCTGGAAGAGTAAATGGCAGGAAACATCCATCCCACCGCTGTCGTCGATCCGGCGGCAAAAATCGACCCGACCGCGGTCATCGGCCCGTTCGCAGTGGTGGGGCCCGATGTGACCATCGGTGCGGGGACCGAGATCGGCCCGTACTGCATGATCGACGGTGTGACCACCATTGGTCGTGACAATCGGTTCTACCGCTATTGCTCCATCGGCGGCATGCCGCAGGACAAGAAGTACGCGGGCGAGCCCACGCGCCTGACGATCGGCGACCGCAACACGGTGCGCGAGTTCGTCACGCTGAACACCGGCACGACCCAGGACGGCGGCGAGACCACGCTGGGCGACGACAACTGGATCATGGCCTACGTTCACGTGGCCCATGACTGCCACATCGGCAGCCACACGATCCTGGCCAATTCGGTGCAGCTCGGCGGCCACGTTCACGTGGGCGACTGGGCGATCATCGGCGGTCTGACCGGCGTGCACCAGTTCTCGCGCGTGGGCGCGCACACCATGACGGGCGGCAACAGTTCGCTCATGCAGGACTCTCCGCCTTTCGTGCTGGGCGCGGGCAATCCCTGCCGCCCGGTGGGCATCAACGTCGAAGGCCTGAAGCGCCGCGGCTTTTCGCCGACGGCGATTTCGGCCCTCCGCGAGGCCTACAAGATCATCTATCGCCGGGGTTTGTCCCTGGACGCGGCGCGCGCCGAACTGCGCGAGCGCCAGCAATCCATCCCTGAAGCCGCCGAGCACCTGCAGACGCTGCTGGACTTTCTGGACGTCGCGTCCCGCGGCATCATCCGCCCATGAGCTCCCGGATCGGCATGGTGGCCGGCGAGCCCTCGGGCGACCTGCTGGCCGGACGCATCATTGCCGGTCTGCAAGCGCGGGACGGCAGCGTTCGGTGCGAGGGCATTGGCGGGCCGCAGATGCAGGCCCGCGATTTCGACGCCTGGCACCCGATGCACGCACTGACCGTCTTCGGCTACGTGGACGCGCTCAAGCGCCTGCCCAGCCTGCTGGCCACGTACCGCGACGTCAAGCGCCGCTGGCTCGCTGAGCCCCCCTCCGTTTTCGTGGGTATCGACGCGCCCGACTTCAATCTGCGGCTGGAGCACCAGTTGCGGCAGGCCGGCACGCCGACAGTGCACTTTGTCGGCCCCTCCATCTGGGCTTGGCGCTACGAGCGCATTCACAAGATCCGTGAGTCGGTATCGCACATGCTGGTGCTGTTTCCTTTCGAGGAAGAAATCTACCGCAAGGAACGCATACCGGTCACGTACGTGGGCCATCCGCTGGCTGGCGCGATACCCATGCAGCCGGACCGCGCGGCCGCCCGTGAACGCCTGGGCATCGACCAGAACGCCCGCGTACTGGCGATCCTGCCCGGTAGCCGCTCCTCCGAGATCCGCCTCCTGGCGCCGCGCTTCCTGCAGGCAGCCCAGCAACTGCTGAAGAAGGATCCGGCCCTGCAATGCATCGTGCCCATGGTCAACGACCAGCGCCGGGCAGAGTTCCTCGAGATATTGGCCCAACACCCGGTGCCGGGGCTGCGCTGCGTCACCGCGCACGACCTGCACGGCGAGGGCGGCGACCGCAAGGCGCCGGTGGCATGGTCCGTCATGGAAGCCGCCACGGCGGTCCTGGTGGCCAGCGGCACCGCCACGCTCGAGACGGCGCTGTTCAAGCGGCCCATGGTCATCTCCTACGTGTTGTCGCCGTGGATGCGGCGCATCATGGCCTGGAAATCCGGCCAACAGCGGCCGTACCTGCCGTGGGTGGGCTTGCCGAACGTCCTGCTGCGCGATTTCGTCGTTCCCGAGCTTTTGCAGGACGACGCCACGCCCGATAAACTGGCCGAAGCGACCTGGCAGGCGTTGACCGACGACGCGCTGATCGCCCGCGTGGAGGCCCGGTTTACCGCCATGCATCAAGACCTGTTGCGCGATACGCCGGCGTTGGCCGCGCAGGCGATCCTGGAGGTGGCCGATGGAGCAGCCTGAGCTTTTCGTGGCGCCCCAGCAGCCCGCGTTGCTGACGGCAGGCGTTGACGAGGCCGGCCGCGGTCCGCTGGCCGGCGAGGTCTACGCGGCCGCCGTCATCCTCGACCCTTCACGCTTCATCGATGGACTGGCGGACTCCAAGGTGCTTACCGCGGTCCGCCGCGAGGAACTGGCCCTGCAGATCAAGGAAAAGGCGCTGGCCTGGTGCATCGCCAGCGCCACCGTCGCCGAAATCGACAGCTTGAATATCCTGCGCGCCACCCTGCTGGCGATGCAGCGCGCCGTCCAGGGGCTGGCTACCGTGCCGCAATTGGCCTTGGTGGACGGCAACCAGGCGCCCAAGTTGCGTTGCACGGTGCAAACCGTCATCAAGGGTGACGCGCTCGTCCCCGCCATATCCGCCGCTTCCATCCTCGCCAAGACGGCCCGCGACGCGGACCTGCTGCGCCTGCATGCGCTGTACCCGCAGTACGCATTCGATCAGCACAAGGGCTATGGCACGGCGCTGCATCTGCAAAGGTTGCGCGAGCACGGCCCCTGCGCCGAGCACCGCCGCAGCTTTGCCCCGATCAAGGCCTTCGGCCTGGTGTCATGAAACACATCAGTTCCCGGGACAACCCCGTGGTGAAGGCCCTGGTCAAGCTGGCCGGCACGGCCGGCAAGCGCGGCGCGCCGGTGCTGTTGGACGGCGTCCACCTCTGTCAGGCATGGCTTGAACACCACGGCGCGCCCGATCGCGCGATCTTCGACGTGGACCGGCTGTCCCAGCCCGACATCGCCGCGCTCGCGGCGGCCGTGCCGGACAACGTCAGCCTGGCGCTCGACGCGCGGCTGATGCATGCAGTGGCCGCGGTGGAAAGCGGGCAGGGCGTTGCCTTCCTGGTCACGCCGCCTGTCCCGACGCTGCCCGCCCAGGTGGATGAAACCTGCGTCCTCTTTGACCGCATCCAGGATCCTGGCAACGTGGGCACGCTGTTGCGCACGTGCGCTGCGGCAGGCATCAAACGGGTTTTTCTGGCGACAGGGACCGCGGCTGCGTGGTCTCCCAAGGTGCTGCGCAGCGGCCAGGGTGCCCATTTCGCCCTCGAGATTCACGAACACGCAGACTTGGAAGCCTTGCTGCCTCGCCTGCGTGTGCCGCTGGTCGCGACCGCCCTGGACGGGGCGCGCGACCTGTATGCGGGCCGGTTGCCCGAACGGTGCGCCTGGATCTTCGGCCACGAAGGCCAGGGCGTCGACCCGGCGCTGCTTGCGGCTGCCGGTCTGAAGGTGCGCATTCCGCACGATGCATCCGCCGTGGAGTCGCTGAACGTCGGCGCCGCCGCGGCAATCTGTTTGTTCGAGCAGCGCCGGCAGGCGAGCGTTTTTCACGCCAATTAGCCGGCCGGGGATTCCCCGCTTTTCCTCCTATTGAAGGGGTGTTGACCCCCTTATACTGCCGCGTTCGCGCAAGGTTCGCCTGCATGGGCCGGGGCGTTGCGCAAGTGTTCAACGAGGAGGTAAGCGTGAAGCGCGGGATCAAACTGATTTTGGCCGCATTGGGTGCGGCCACTTTGCTGGCGGGCTGCGCCGGGCCGCGGTATGCCGACGTATCCGCCAAGATCTCCGCGCTGGAGCCGGGTGAGGGGCGCGTTTACTTCTACCAGCCCAAAACTACCAACGGCGAAAAGGTCCAGCATCCGGCCATTCTGGTGGATGGCACGCGAGTCGGTAAATCCAAAGCGGGCCATTTCTTTTTTGTGGACCGCTCGGCCGGGACCTTCGAGGTGATCACCGCGACCGACCGCAAGGAGCGCAAAGAGCCGCTCGTCGTTCCCCTCGCTGTCGGGCAGACGCAATACGTGCGGGTTGACATCGCAGGGGGTAAGCAGGTCCTGCGGCTTGAGAATTCAGCCGAAGCCGCCCAACAGGCTTTGTCGGACCTGCGATATTGGGGCGCCGGCCGCCGGGACCGAGAGACCCTGCGTTACTGATAAATGACACGTTTTGTAGATTCCTGACGCACCCATATACTTACGCACTTTCTTCTGCCGAGGTTTCTATGGTTTCGTCGGTTGCTTCAAAGCGCGCGGGGGCTGCACGCGTCGGGAAATTCGCGATCGTGACCTTCGCGGGCATGCTATCGCTGGCCGGGTGCATGTCCGTGTCCACTCAACAGGTCAAGCTGACGCCGGTGGCGTCGTCTGAGCGGGTCAGCGTGATCCAGTTATCACGGGCGGTCAACGCACATCAGGCAAATGACAGCGTCGCCATCCTGCCGGCGGCGTCCCAGTGGCAACGTGTTGGCGCGTTGCCGCAAGGCGACGTGTATCGCTCGATCAGTGGGCTGTTCACCGTCCAGACACGGCGTCAGAACGAAGCCTACATCGTGGCGTCCTCCGGAAAACTCGTCGGTTTTTACCTGCCGGGTGAAATGGCTTACATGCCCTTGAATCGTCCCGTCACGCTGCCTGTGGAGATGCGTCAATGAAGATCTGGCTGAAACTCGCGGCGACGGCCGCAGCTGCGCTCACACTTGCGGGCTGCGCAGGCCCGCAATATCAGACGTTGCAGGCGCGCATTCCGCCCATCGACGCGGGCAAAGGGCGCATCTACTTTTACCAGCCGCAGACATCGACGGTTGCGGCGGCGCAGCAGAAGCTGCGCGTGAATCAGGATGTGGTTGGCCGCAACAAACCGGGCAGCTTCTTCTTCGTGGATCGCCCGGCAGGCAACTACGTCGTGACCAACCTCTACTGGACAGGCGACGGCGTGAGCTTCCGGCTGGATGCCGGCCAGACACGCTACGTTCGTATCACCGCAGAGTCGCTGGGCAGCACAGGTGCGGTCGGCAAGCTGTCCATGGATCTGGTGGACCCGCCGGAAGCGGCCGAGGCTGAGCTCCTGCGGTTGCGCTATTGGGGCGCCGCGTCACCCGAGCAGGTTCCGGGCTTGCGATAGTTCAAAGTAAAGAGGAAGGCATGAAGCGCAGTTTCAAAATGATCGCCGGCGCGCTAGTGGGGGCGGCGATGTTGGCCGGTTGCGGCGGCCCCCGCTACCAGGACGTCGCTGGCACCATTCCCATCATGGTGCCGGATTCGGCCCGCATCTATTTCTACCAACCGCCGGCCCCGATCGGCGTGGTGTCGAATCAGCCATACTTGCGCATAAATGGCGTGAAGGTGGGACGCTCCAAACCGGGCAGCTTTTTTTTCGTAAACCGCCCGGCCGGCAAGTATGAGATTGACACGCTGCGCGATGGCGAGTCGCTTTCCTTCACCCTGTCGCCCGGCCAGACCCGATACGTACGTCTCAGCATTGAGGGCGTGGCTGGAAATGCCTCCAGCGTGGGCCGCCAGGACATGCGTCTGGAAGAATCCGAGGCGGTTGCCCAGCAGGAAATGGCGCCGCTTAAATATTGGGGAGCCGGTTCGCGCGAGCGCGTGAAGCTTCGTCCCTGATTTCGCTCCATAAAAATGGCGCGCCACGTAAAGCTGACCCCCGAAAGTTGGACATAGATCCAACCTTCGGGGGTTTTTTCATGGCGCGTCCTTTTTCAACCGCGATCCAGGCCGACTTCCTGCAGCACCGTCGTGGCAATCTCCTCGATCGATTTTGTCGTACTGGACAGCCACGAGATACCTTCGCGGCGCATCATGCGCTCGGCTTCCGCCACTTCGTAGCGGCATTGCTCCAACTGCGCATAGCGGCTGTTGGGGCGGCGTTCGTTGCGCACTTCCGCCAGGCGCTCGGGCTGGATGGACAGGCCGAACAGCTTGGCGCGATGCGGGGCAATGGTGGAGGGCAGGGTGCCACGCTCGAAATCGTCGGGCGTGAGCGGGAAGTTGGCGGCCTTGATGGCGTACTGCATGGCCAGGTACAGGCTGGTGGGCGTCTTGCCGCAGCGCGAGACCCCGACGAGGATCACGTCGGCCTGATCGAGCTGGTTCACGAACTGGCCGTCGTCGTGGGCCAGGCTGAAATTGATGGCGTCGATCCGGTTCCGGTACTTTTCGGAGTTGGCCTGCATGTGCGAACGGCCGATGGAATGGCTGGACTTCAGGCCCAGCGCCTGCTCGATGTGACTGACGAAGGTGCCGAACAAGTCCAGGAAGATGCCGTTCGCCTGGCGAACGCGGGCCAGGATTTCGGGATTGACCAGGGTGCTGAAAACGATGGGCGGCACGCCGGCATCCTGGGCGCTGCGATCGATCCGCATGGCGACTTCCGCGGCCTTTTCAAGCGTGTCCACGAAAGGCAGGCGGATGGGCTTGAAATTGACCTCCTCGAACTGCGAAAGGACTGACTGGCTGAAGGTTTCCGCAGTGATGCCGGTACTGTCGGAAACGATGTATACCGTGCGTACGATAGGGGTAGATGTCATGTGTAAAAAATTCCAACCAGGCAGATGGCCGGACGTACTCCACCGAGTACAATCAGGCCCCTATAAGTCACCCCAAGGGCGGTCCAAGGCCAGTTT